>CALKAQ010000162.1 GCA_937983075.1 uncultured bacterium
GAACCGACAACCTTCGGGTTATGAGCCCGACGAGCTACCAGACTGCTCCACCCCGCGGCGATCAGTGAAGTGCATTTTTTATTATACGTAGCATACGGTGGTTTGTCAACACCATCTGTTAGTACGTGATCATTGTTTGGACGACCGCGAGCGGACACCGCGCCGGTATCCGCTCAATCGGCCGTATTATTCTTCGGAAACGACTACAGTTTTTCCTGCTGCCTCCCAAGCCCGAAATCCTTCCATGACTTCAACGTCATAGCCGTATTCTTTTAACGCTTTGGCGGCGGTCACGCCACTGGTGCCTCCGCCGCAGTAGGTGACTAGAAGCTGGTCCTTCGGCAAATCCGGAGGATTTTCTTTGATTTTAGCCACGGGGATGTTGATTGCACCAGGAACATGGCCGGCCTTGTAGGCTTCGGGTTTGCGTACATCGATGATCGTAATCGGTTTGCCTTCCAATTGCATTTGTTCCAGTTCGCCGGGTGACAAGCGAGCCATCCTTGCTTTGCCTCCTCATGTGTACCGAAACTTATATAGTTGCTTCGGTATCCAAGCGTTCAAGCCTTCAGCGGATCGAAAAACATCCGTGTTGCGATCAAAAAATCGTTTCGCTGCCATACATATATCCTTTGGCTGTCGGATCGGATATGGCTTGCAGCTCATCCAAGTTTTCGAGCGCGAGTCGGTACTCGTCCATCAGTTCGGCAGCGGTGAAATGCTCCACTTCAATGGGATCGTAAATGCCTTCTTGGATCAAAAACTGTTTGGCTGCTGCGATTCGTTCAGGTGTAATATCGGTCATGATGCACCCTCCTCGACGATTAGTGTGCCCCGTCATACCGGAGGGTGTGCACGCGAACACTGTGCGTATTGAGAAATGTCGGTTTTAGAAGGAATAGATTTTCATACGACGAAAATAACCAAGCACAAACAGGTGACTACTCGGTATAATGATATCGAGGTGAAACAAGCCATTGGCTGAAGCGAACCAACGTATCGGGCTCCGTCTCCGCCTTTGGATAAGCTTGTTGCGTGCAAGTCCAACGAATTTGCGCGAAAAAGCTGTCCGATTGATGCGGAAGGGCGACGATTTGCGTCAGCAAGGTCGCCATGACGAAGCCCGAGTGTTATATGCTCATGCTCTTGACGTAACGAATGAAACCGGAGTGCACCATGTGCGAAAGCAGTTGCTAAAGCGATTGGATTCTTTTTAAAGGTTACCGAGCGTTGTTGATGATGTCGTCTCAGAGGCTGTCCCGATGACACTGCGGGACAGCCCTTTTTAGTGCTGTTCTGTTTATCGGGGCAGCTTGAGTGTGGCATCTATACGGAGTGGGTGTTACATCAAGTGCGGAGATGCTCGGAGCGGTTTGCATCACGCTCCATCCGCATCCGCAGCGTCCTCATGCCTGGTTCGTGGTCAGCTCGGATGCTGCCCGTGGCGCACGTAGGCCTTCTTCCGTACAACGCTCCTCCAAAAGTCCCATAACGGAATGCATTCGTACAGCCCCGGCAATAGTGCACGTCGATTGTGCGCGAAAATGTATCACTCCGTCATTCCGTCCAAACGTTTGTGCAGCCTCGTCACAAATGCAATGTACTAAATGACATACCCACCACCACTGCGGCAGTGGTGCCCAAACAGGCCCTTGCCGACTGATGCCGAAGTGTATGGGCGCATACCATCGCGTATCATGGTGATGCAATCACGGAAATTTGCGGTAAAGGGTGCCGAACATGGGCTTGACGATTGATGTAAACAGCCTGGGAAAAACGTTTGGCGTCAGCGGCACGGCCATTCAGGCTGCGATTGAGCTTTTGGATGCCGGAAACACCGTGCCGTTTATTGCACGCTATCGGAAGGAACAAACGGGTGGTCTCGATGAAGAGCAGCTGCGGCGGTTGGCCGATGAGGTAGCAGCGAAACGTGCGCTGGAAGAGCGGCGGGCCGAAATTCTTTCCTTGCTCGAACGGCAAGGAAACCTCAGTCAGGAACTTGAAAAGTTGATTCTTGCAGCAGAGACACTGCAGCAGCTCGAGGATTTGTATCGACCGTATCGGCCGAAACGCCGCACTCGAGCTTCGACGGCACGTGAGCGAGGGCTCGAGCCATTGGCCGATTGGCTGCAGGCGCGGCATCCAGGCGATCCGCGGGTGGAAGCGGCGAAATACGTCAGCGATGAAGTCCCCGATATTGAGAGCGCACTGCAAGGTGCGCGTGACATCTTGGCTGAACGCCTCAGTGATGATCCGCACGTTAGAGAACAAGTGCGCAAATTGACGTGGAAATACGGGGCGTTGGCGGCAGAGCTCCTGGAGCATGAGCGTGCCGATCATTACCGGGCCTACAGCGATTACGAGGAACCTTTGCAACGGGTTGTGCCCCACCGGGTTTTGGCGCTCAATCGTGGCGAGCGGGAGGGAGCATTGCGCGTCAGCGTCCGGGTTGATGCCGAACGTTGCATCGCTGCGGTTGAGAAGGTCGCGCTGTCCGGAGCGTTCGGAACGCTGCATGCCGCTGAATTGGCTCGATACCGCTCGGCGGCGCAGATGCCTTGTCCGTCGGATGAACATCTTCGAGCGGCGGCGCAAGATGCCTATAAACGCCTCATCGCCCCCTCGATTGAGCGAGAAGTGCGCCATGAGCTCACTGAGCGGGCACAAGAGCAGGCACTGTCGGTTTTCCGCTCGAACTTGAGAGCACTGCTGCTGCAGCCGCCATTGCGCAACCATGTCGTCTTGGGACTTGATCCGGCTTACCGAACCGGTGTCAAAGCAGCGGTGGTCGATCCTACAGGACGTCTGTTGGAAACGGGCGTCATCTATCCAACTCCGCCGCATGAACGCATACAGGAAGCAGAAGCAGCCATGACGCAGTGGGTGCGACGCCATAAAGTCACGGCCATCGCCATCGGCAACGGAACGGCGTCGCGTGAAACGGAACGTTTCGTCGCACAGTGGCTGCAGCGTCTTCCGGAGTCCGAGCGGCCCGGCTACGCCATCATCGACGAAGCTGGTGCTTCGGTGTACTCAGCGTCTCCGTTGGCACGGGAGGAGTTTCCGGATCTCGATGTCAGCGAGCGCAGCGCAGTATCCATCGCCCGCCGCTTGCAGGATCCTTTGGCGGAACTCGTTAAAATCGAGCCGCGTTCACTCGGGGTCGGGCAATATCAGCATGACGTCGATCCCAAACGCTTGGAGCATGTATTGGGCGGTGTGGTGGAAGACGTCGTCAACCAAGTAGGGGTCGATTTGAACACAGCCTCGGTTCAGCTGCTTTCCTACGTAGCAGGCTTGACGCCGGCGGTGGCGGCGAATATCGTTGCCCATCGTCAGGAGAACGGTCCTTTTCGTCGCCGAGCGGATTTAAGAGCAGTCAAGCGGCTTGGGCCTCGCACTTTCGAACAATGCGCCGGATTCCTACAAATTCCTGATGGCGTCGATCCGCTTGACCGGACGCCCATTCATCCCGAATCGTACGGCGTTGCCACGCAGCTGCTTGAAACTCTTGGGCTGCGGGTGGAACAAGTGGCCACCGACACGGCGACGGTAAGGGCTCGACTCGACGCCTTGTCGGATGCTGACATTCCAAGACTGGCCGAGCAGCTGAATTGTGGTGAGCCGACATTGCGTGACATCATCGCTGCGCTGAAGCGCCCTGGACGTGATCCGCGTGAGGACATTCCGCCGCCGGTTCTGCGCGCCGATGTGTTGGAGCTGAGCGATTTGCGTGCGGGGATGATTTTGGACGGCACCGTGCGGAACGTGGTGGACTTCGGAGTCTTCGTGGACATTGGGGTCAACCAAGACGGCTTGATCCACATATCGGAGCTTGCCGACCATTTTGTACGGCATCCATTGGAGGTGGTGTCGGTCGGTCAGGTGATTCGCGTTCGTGTGCTCGAAGTTGATCTCGAAAGGCAGCGCATCGCTCTCAGCCGCAGAGGGATCTAGGAAGGCAGCCAACCAAAAAGGGGCGTCCACCATAGGCGCCCCTGAATTGCTTTGCATTGCGATGATCAGCTTTCTTGCGCCGCCGTTTCATCGGGAGGACCAAACCACTTCTCAAACACGGGCGGCACTTCGTGGGGTTCGGCAGCGTCGGTTCGGTCGACTTCCTGGCCGTCTTTGATCAACACCATAATCGGTGAAGTATCGAGCTTCCACGTTTCGCGCAGGTGTTCATAGCTGGGAATGTTGACCTCATAAAAGTCTGCTTTCGACCTGTATTTGGGCACAAGGACCTGGAGTGTGCGATTGAGCTTTTTCGTCCAGCCGCAAAAATCTTTGCCGAACTTAATGACAACGGGTTTGTCTGCTTCGCGGATCACTCGCTCGATGCCGGCAGGGTCCAAGGATTCGAGCCCGCTCGGCACCCGCTTGGTATAGTCGCAGTCGATGTGTTCTTCCAGCAGAGCGGCCAGATCCAAGTTTGCGTCGGGATTGTGAATGGGTTCGCTCATTGACGGATCCGGCTGACGCGGTGGTTCAGCCGGGCACCTCCCTTGCAATGCATGATCGCACTTTCAGTATAGCATACAGCGCGACAGGCGGCCCAACGGCTCTAAATGCCTATGCGGAGACGATGAGATAAAAGTTGGCGATGGGTTGAGCGTTATGGTAGATGGTCAGTCGGTATTTGCCGGTTTGGTTGAAACGCACGTCGGACCATTCGACCCAAAGGGCCTCAACCCAGTTGTCTCGCTGCGCCTGCACCGGACGCATTTGCATGCTCTTGATTTCGTTGCCGCGCGGATCAAACAGCTTCATCGAAAATTCGTGCGTTCCTTGGTCGACTATCACTTGAGTCAGCGTATGGAACGACGCGGTGCCGGGTTGGAAGCCGATGATGAGTTCCTGTGCGAAAAATCCGCCGCCTTGATCTCGGATGACTCGAGTCGTGAAGACGTGATTGACGATTTGGGCCTGCGTTCCTTGCGCTATCGAAGGCTGTAAAGCAAGAGCGCAGCCGAGTGTGGCAAGCAGCAACAGGATGGATAGTTTGCGCACGGGTGCTCCTCCTTCTTTCGCCTAAAGCATGTCATTGATGGTTGGCTGACTGGTGGTGACGCCGGACGGTCGGGATAGCGGCATCGCTTCCGGTAGGCGGCGCAAAGTGAAGCGCCAGCCTTGCCGCTCTGTAGATGACGCGTTCGTCACCCCGTCAGGTGTTGCGATCGGCATCGTTGCTTCTTCCGCAATGGACATCGCTTGAAACGTAAGCAAGGGGCCGACATCGTCCGGAATTTCCGCCGCGAA
>CALKAQ010000163.1 GCA_937983075.1 uncultured bacterium
AGGCGGTTTACCCCCTACGCTGATGACCTCTGGCGTCGAGCGATGCGGCTGACGCATCCAGGGCGGTGGCGGAATAGGTAGACGCAACGCCGGAGGCATGCGGATGTTTAAGGGTCTCACGAAGCAGGAAATACCGGTGAAAATCCGGGGCGTTTAAATCCTAAAATCCGTTCCATCCAGTCCGAAAGCTGGCGACTATAAACTAAGTGCCAAAGACCCTGCAAGGTGCAAATCCTTGCCCGCCCTGTAACAACACAAAGAACAGAAAGGAGGGACGCAAAAGATAAGATTGAGAACAAAACGTAAAATGACCCGCTGCAACGGGTCACTGATCCTTGAAAACCTTATTTGTCTTCATTGTATCACAAGGACACAAGGAGGGACAAGCCTTGGCAACGACATTGGATAGATTTTCCGTTGGCCTTGCTGATCCGCAAGAGCGTGAGCCGGGAGTCATCTGCAAATGCGCCTGCGGCTGTGGCGAAGAGATCGTCGCGGGATACGAATACATTGAGGCCGAGGGAGATTGGTTTGCCGACACCTCCTGCTTCCTGAAATACCATGGCGCCGAGTGGCGCTTCGCGGAGGTGAGTTGATCATGTCCATGGTGGTTGCGGTCGATACGAGAGATCTGACCCGCGAACAATGGCTTGAACATCGCAGGAAGGGGCTGGGCGGCAGCGACGCAGCAGCTGTCGCCGGGCTGTCCCCCTGGAAGTCCCCGGTGGATGTCTGGCTCGAAAAGACCGGACAAGCTGAGCCAGAGGAACTTGGGGAAGCAGCGTATTGGGGAACGGTGTTGGAGGATGTGGTCGCACGTGAATTTTCTCTCCGAACCGGGTTGAAGGTTCGCCGCCGAAATGCGATTCTTCGTCATCCACAGTTTGAATGGATGATTGCGAATGTCGATCGTCTTCTCGTTGGTGAGAATGTTGGCCTGGAGTGTAAGACCGCCAATGCTTATTCAGCAAAAGAGTGGGAAGGAAATGAAGTACCAGCGCCGTACATCCTCCAGGTTCAGCATTATATGGCTGTTACTGGCGCGAAAGCGTGGTGGATGGCAGTTTTGATTGGCGGGCAAAAATTTATTTACAAGCGGATTGAGCGAGACGACGAGCTGATTCAGCAGCTGATCAAAATAGAACGAGACTTTTGGGAAAACCACGTCGTCCCCGGCATCCCGCCTGAATTAGATGGATCGCCTGCGTCAACGGAACTGGTGAAGCGCATGTATCCGCGAGCAACGCTTCCAAAGATTGATCTTCCGAGCCAGGCAAAGGAATTGATCGAGGAACTTGAAATTGTGAAGTCTGAGCTCAAAGTGATCGAAGAACGCAAGGACGAGATCGAGAACAAACTGAAACAAATGCTCGGTGAGCACGAAGAGGGCAGGATTGGGAATACGGTTGTGTTGTGGAAGAACATTGAATCCAAAAGAATTGACACGAATCGTTTGAAAAAAGAGAAACCGGATATCTACGAGCAATATTTGAAGATATCCAATTATAGAAAATTTGATGTTCGGAAAGCAAAGGAGGCATAACAGATGGCAACCACACAAGATGTGAAGAGTGCGCTGGCTAGAAGAGCAGGGGGGAATAGTGGCGGAGGCAATGGCGGCCAACTGACCCCGATTGCCGGCGTTAAATCTCTTCTGAACAGCCCATCGATCAAGAAACGGTTTGATGAAGTCCTGGGAAATCGGGCGCCGCAATTCATGACCAGCATCATCAACCTCGTGAACTCGGACACCAATCTCCAGAAATGCGATCCGATGAGTGTGATCGGCTCCTGCATGGTGGCCGCCACGTTGGATCTGCCCGTGGACAAGAACCTCGGCTATGCCTGGGTGGTTCCATACGGTAACAAAGCCCAATTTCAACTTGGATACAAAGGATACGTCCAATTGGCTCTCCGAACCGGAAAATACCGGGCTATCAATGCCATCCCTATCCGTGAAGGTGAACTCGTCAAATGGAATCCTCTCACAGAGGAATTGGTGGTTGATTTTGAAAAGCGAAAGTCTGACGCGATTATCGGATATGCCGGCTACTTCGAACTTGTGAATGGGTTTAAGAAGACTGTTTTTTGGACCAAGGAAGAAATCGAAAAGCACCGTCAACGTTTTTCCAAATCTGATTTTGGCTGGCGTAATGACTACGACGCAATGGCTCTAAAAACGATAATCAGGAACATGCTTTCCAAATGGGGGATCCTCTCCATTGAGATGCAAGAAGCGTATGTACGGGATATTCAGAATGAAGAAAACCCGGACAAAACGGATGATGGAGAGCAATACATTGATGTCGATTATTCAGTCGCTGAACCTGAACAGGAGCAAAACGATGAGCAAAATCCGGATGGACAAGCCGACCGAAGCATTGATTTTCAAGACAATCAAGAACCTGAACAGCCGACGCTTGTGTAGGGGATGAAATCATGAAAAACGGTAAGCGTCCGACTCGTAAGCAGAAAATTGCAATTCGTGAGCGAGGCCTTAATCCAGATAACTGGTTGGTGTCAAAGGCTCCTCCAGGTGAGTTGCATTTGGTGCATAGGTACACAGGGACTAAGAGGATTATACCAGCATGACTCAAATGATTACGGCACAAGGAGAGGGAGGATAAAGATGGCATGGATCGAGAGTCATCAAGGGTTGGCCAGACACCCTAAAACATTGAAGTTGGCAAGAAAGCTAAATGTTCATGTCGCCCAGGCAATCGGACATCTTCACATGTTTTGGTGGTGGGCGTTGGATTATGCCCAAGATGGCGACCTCTCCCATTGTGACCCTGAGGACATAGCCATTGCAGCAGATTGGCCTGATGACGCTGATTTTTTCGTTAACAGCATGGTGGAAGTCGGATTCATTGATCGTGATAATGACGGATTACTTTCTATTCATGATTGGTATGACTACGCCGGTAAACTGATCGAACGTCGAGCAGCTGATGCTGCCAGAAAGAAAAGAAGCAGAGCTAAAAAAGACGTTCAAGAGACATCCGAAGGACGTCCGCCGGATGTCCGACGGACGTCCAACGTAACCATAACCGTACCTAAACCTAATATAGATGGATTGATGGATAACGCACACGCGCGAGAAAATGAAACCTTCGAACAGGCGCACAAGCGTGTGTTTGGGTTCGATTGCAATCCACTGCAATCTGAACAACTTGTCAGTTATATCGAAGATGGCATGCAGGAGGCAGTGATCATTAGGGCAATCGAGCGCGCCGCCGAACACGGGAAATCAGGGTATAATTTTAGGCTCATCCGGGCCATTGTTGAGAACTATTTTAAGAACGGCGTAAAGACGCTCGATGATGCTGTTCGGCATGATGAGGCGTTTGACCAAGCACGACGACGAGATCCACCGAGCGGATCGGGTACCAAGTCCCGGCAATCTAGTCAGCTCGAACTGCTTAATCAAATTGCAAAGGAGCTTGAGGAACGTGACACAGGGTGAAGTGATTGAACTGTTCAAAGCGATCACGCTTTCTTATCCAGCATTCCGGGTGCCGGATGAGCTGGCAAAGGAACAGATATTGCACTGGCACCAGCATCTAAAAGACGTGCCGTTCGACGTTGCCATGGCCAATTTCCGCGAACATGTTCAGACGGAGAGATTCCCGCCCACGATTGCAGATATTCGCCGCGGTTACAGCGCTGAGAGAACGGTTCCTGGCGCAGAAGAAACACGCCGAATCCTTGCCGAGATGGACGAAATGGCTAAGCGTGCAGTTCCACCCCCATCTCACATCAGAGAGAAGGTGATGAGCATTGTCGCACGTCGTAATGCTTGATCACATGCCGTCTGATCCTGTCGGCACGGTGCCAGCCCATTTGGAAGCTGAGAGCGCAGTTCTGGGATCAATTCTCCTTGATCCGTCTGTGATTGATGATGTGCTGGAGAAAATGCAACCGGATGACATGTTCGCGGCGAAGCATCGGACGATCTTCGTGGCGATGGCAGAACTTCACCAAGAAGGGCAGCCGATCGACCTGGTGACGCTGACGGCGAAACTACAGGACAAGCAACAGCTGAGGGAAGTCGGGGGCGTCGGGTACCTGACCGATCTGGCGACATCGACGCCAACCGCGGCGAACGTGGTCCATTATGCGCAACGCGTACGCGAGAAGGCTATCGAACGGCGTGCCATGCAACGCATGCGACGCTTGCTCAACGAGGCTGCCTCCGGAAACGCGGCGGAGCTTGTGAGCGAGCTGCAGCGGCTGTCGACAGAGCTGGCCGACGAAACGGCAGAAAAGCAAGAGGCCTCGACGCTGGGAAGCGTGCTCATGGACGTATACGAGCAGGCAGAACGCGCTGCAGAAACGGGAGGACGAGGCGTGACCGGCTTGGCGACGGGATACCCGGACCTCGACCGTATGACAACTGGACTGCATCCTGGTGAGCAGATCATCGTAGCTGCGAGGCCAGGGGTTGGCAAGACGGCTTTCGCTCTTAACATCGCGACGAACGCAGGCAAGGCCGGGAAATCGGTGATCGTATTCAGCCTGGAGATGCCGGCGCAGCAACTGGCGCAACGGATGCTGTGCGCAGAGGCGAACGTCGATGTCAGTCGGCTTAGGTCTGGCCAACTGTACCCGGACGATTGGGAAAAGATGACGACGGCGATCGGAAGGCTGAGCGAACTACCGGTGATGATCGATGACAACGCAGGGCTTACGGTGGCCGACATCCGAGCCCGATGCCGCCGCATCAAGCGAGAGCACGGGCTGGACCTGGTGATCGTGGACTATTTGCAGTTGCTGTCCGGCCAGCGGCGCAGGAACGACAACCGTGAACAAGAAGTGGCGGACATCAGCCGGACGTTGAAACAGATCGCAAAGGAGTTGGAAGTCCCTGTCATCGCACTGTCGCAACTTAGCCGCAGCGTAGAGCAGCGGCAGGACAAGCGACCGATGCTGTCAGACCTGCGTGAATCCGGTTCGATCGAGCAGGACGCGGATATCGTGGCGTTCCTGTACCGGGACGACTATTACAATCAGGATTCCGAGAAAAAGAACATCATCGAAATCATCATCGCCAAGCAGCGGAACGGCCCGGTCGGAACGGTGGAGCTGGTGTTCCTGAAACAGTTCAACAAATTCGTAAGCCTCGACAAGGGGCATGACGATCAACCGGCGCAGCGGCGAGAACCGGACCCGAGGAGGCGGTGGGCATGATGTACATTGTCTGCGAAGACATGAACTTTGCGTGGAAAGAACATCAGGTAGTGCTGTTCGAGGAG
>CALKAQ010000164.1 GCA_937983075.1 uncultured bacterium
GACGACCTGCAGACCATAGTGGACCAGGTCAGCCGCTATCGTGAGGTCGATCTGTCCATAGATGCCGCCATCAGGGCGTATGAACGGGCGATCAGTGAATTAAAAAAGGTGATGCACGATTATGGGAAAGTTAAGCCGTGATAAGGGAATGCGTGGAGAACGGGAGTTCGCCGAGCTGGTCGGCGGCCGTCGAGTGCCTCTCAGCGGCGCCCAGCGCGGATTTGAGAACGACGTGGTGGTGCCGACGTCAATCGGGGATCTGCGGGCCGAGGTCAAGCGGCGGAAAAGCGGCTTCTCAACGCTGTATGGCTGGCTGGAGGATGAGCGGGAAAGACCGGACATCGTGGCGTTTCGAGCGGATAGGAAGCCGTGGATCGTTGCGATGCCGGTGGAGGTTTTCCAAAGACTAATTGGGAGAGAAAAGGGATGACAACAGTAAACGTTCTTTCCATCAGCGGGGGTAAAGACAGTACAGCTATGTGGCTGTACGCGTTGGAAACCCAGCCTGATGGCAAAATTCTCCCGGTATTCGCCGACACAGGCCACGAACATACATTGACCTACGAATACTTGGACTACCTCGAATCCAAGTTGGGGCCGATCCGGCGTATTAAAGCGGACTTCTCGGAACAGATTGCACGTAAGCGCGAATGGGTGCAAACGAAGTGGCGGGAAGAAGGAATACCGGAAGAAATCATTCAGAGCGCGCTTGAGGTATTGCATCCGACCGGGATTCCATTTCTGGACTTGTGCCTTTGGAAAGGGCGTTTCCCGTCAACGAAAGCTAGGTTTTGCACGCAGTTTCTGAAACGGGAACCGGTGTTTAACCAAATATATTTGCCGCTGATGGATGAAGGAAAGCAGGTGGTTAGCTGGCAAGGCGTGAGAGCGCAGGAGAGCGCGGCCAGAGCAAAACTTCCGGAACGAGAAGAAACGCCAGAAGGATTCGAGATATACAGGCCGTTACTCAAATGGACTGTGCAAGACGTATTCGAAATCCACAAACGCCATGGAATCGACCCGAATCCGTTGTATTTGCAAGGAATGTCCCGCGTTGGATGTATGCCCTGCATCAACTGCCAGAAATCCGAACTCTATGAGATCGCTAGAAGGTATCCGGAGGAAATTGAGCGCGTGGCGAAATGGGAAAAGATCGTCAGCAAGGCATCAAAACTTGCATCGGCAACATTTTTCTGTTCAACGAATGACTGGGGAGAAAACATTTACAAGGCCGTTGAATGGTCGAAAACCGGATATGGGGGAAAGCAGTACGATCTTTTCAAAGTTGCTGGATTTGAGGATGTACCGGTTTGTTCAAGCGTTTATGGACTGTGTGAATGAGGGAGGGAAAAGGGATGAAGATTGTCCTGCTATGCTGGACATGCGG
>CALKAQ010000165.1 GCA_937983075.1 uncultured bacterium
ATTTCTTGGAACTTTTCAATCGGCGAATTACGGTAATTTTACACCGGCGTTAACATGATTTAATTTCAGAAGCTCCACTGCATCAAACTTGGCCTCCTGAGGCACACCACTCTCGGGAGGTTTTGCCATGCAGACACGTCT
Organism: uncultured bacterium; assembly: GCA_937983075.1. Taxonomy (GTDB): domain Bacteria; phylum Bacillota; class Limnochordia; order DTU080; family JAAYLA01; genus CALKAQ01. The sequence goes on from CALKAQ010000165.1 coordinate 142, forward strand.
TATTGTTTCGGTAACCTTCGCAATGATTCTCATCCTCTCTGCCGGGGCGGCGGCCCATCGTCCGCTCTTCACGAATTCCGATACCAGTGATCCCGAATCGGCGTTGCGTGTTCCAAATCCCTCTACTTCTCACGTCATCTACGCCGAGCTCACCGAGTCCGATCCCGTCCAGTGGTTCGTCTTCGAAATTGAAAAGCCGCAGGAAATCCCGATCCTTATTGGCGTACCCGCTGGGATCTCACCTGACGATTTTCGCCCGGGTGTGGTGCTCTTGGGTCCAGGGTGGTCTGAACCGCCACGAGAGTTCACGCTTCCGCCGTCAATTGAAGATGGCGCTCGCGTTATCACCATTCGCTCGGGAGAGAATGCCGAGCCGTTTTATGAACCGATCACAGGCACGAAGTCGCAGATTTTCGTCGAGACGAAGGTTCAATTTGAAGAGGTCGGCACGTATTACGGCGCCATATACGAAGCGGATGGGCAAGAGGGGAAGCTCTGGGTCGGAATCGGGAAAAGTGAAGGCTTTTCGTGGCGTGATGCCCTTCGGCTACCCGGATGGATCCGCGACGTGCGGCAGTTCCACGAAGTCTCCGGATGGCCACCTTGGGCGTATATTGCCACGCTGAGCCTTCTCGCCATCGTTTTGGGCGCCTTCGCGTGGATGCGATTGCGAAGGCGCCGAGAACGATCGAAAAAATTTGGTTGAAGAATAGTGTGTGTTTTTCGGGGTGTCACAAGCGCCAAGGGGAACCTCCGGGATCAATCGACGAACGTGTTTCGATGCTCTGGGACTTGACAAGCCTGCTGCTTATACCACACTTTTGGGGTGCTCATTGGTCCACGCGGTTGCGAGCTGCACTACGTTCGCGGTACGAGGTGATTCATCTTGCACAGCGGACTTGTGCCTGGGTGACCTGCATCATGGGGCGCTACACGGTGGGGTGGAGAGAAATTACGCCAGAATGTTGGGCTTGCGACGCATGGGTGCGCGGTAAGCCCAGAATCCTGGGGTTATTGTCGGAATAATGCCAGAAACTTGGGCTTGCGGAGGGGCGGCGCGTGATAGGCCCAGTATCCTGGGCTTGTTGATGAAATAGTCCCAGAAGTTCGGGCTTATTGCGCAACTGGAGCAGAATTATCCCAGAAAGCTGGGCTTGTTGGCGGGACGGAGCGAAACAAGCCTAACATCCTGGGCCTGCTGTCGGCATAGTCCCGCAAACTTGGGACTGTTGATGATGCAGGGGCAGGAAGCATGCACTGTTGATGATATAAACAAGGGATATTCTCTGCCACCGGTCATATAACGCGGCGATCCGGCGCGGTTGATGATGTAAACTGCCTCAAAACGAGCATATCCAGCGGACTCCGGACAGAAGTCGACAAAGGAAAACTCGAGTGCAAGAAGAATGTGCAGAGACGAAATGGTTCTGCTTGCAACTACTCGGAGGTATCATATGGATTATTCCGTATCACTTGCGGCCGGCTCTCGCCGGTCTGTCTGGCCACTGCTCGGTTGGACCTATCTCTTTACGGTGCTTGGATTTCCGTTACATGAAGCAGGACATGCCTTGATCTACCTTCTTAAAGGCATTGATTTCACCATGACCATCAATCGGGTCATCCCAGACACGATGATCGTGGCTGGTGAATTGGCCGGGCCTGTCGTGACACTCTTGGCAGGATGGTTCGGAATTTGGCTGCTGATGTCCGGGAAGCTCGACGCCACTGCGGCTTACGGACTGGTATTGGGGCAACTGCTTACCAGGCCCCCGCTCCACATCGCCATGCTGTTTTTCGGCCTGGGAGGGAACGACGAGACGCTGGCGGCTAACCTTCTTGGAGTCCACCAGGCGGTAGTGATACTGCCGGCTTTCGCACTTTTCGTAGGCTCTTTGGTGTTTGCGATCAGGCACATGCGATCTCGAGGAGTTCCATATTGGTATGTCGGCCCGGCATTCGCGGCTGCGGTAGCTGCGATCCTTACGGTCTTATACTTGGAAATCCTGCTCTTTGATATCTAAAGCTTAATTGTGGGCGAAGCTATTCGGTTGGTTCGAGCCGTGATTTCTCCGCCTCAGGTGTGTGGAAAGACTCCCTTTCGCTCGGAGTCAGGCGGAGCCAAGCGGGCAGCCAGGACCAAACCCAAGTGCGCAGACGTTCGGGCAGCCCGTTGATGAAGAGCTCAATGACCCACTTCAGCCTTTTGTAGTTGAGAACGGCGATCACCGCGACCCAAATGAAGTAGAGTTTGAACTCGGGAATGTCGTTCATGAACGCCAATACGGGCAAGGCGAGGTGCAGCGGCAGCATAAAGATCAGCAGCACGGTGTCGACCGGCCGCATGCCGTACGTGACGAGGCACACACCAAGCCATGCGGCGAGAAGCGCCCCAGGGATGTAACCGGAGCGTGCAAGCGCGACACACATCGCAAATGCCAAAGCGCAATCAATGAAGATGTCGCGTTTTCCGAGCCAGGAGGCCGGCAGGTGCGAGCGGCGTGCGATCCGGCCGTCAACGGCATCGGTCGTCCAGAGCAGCAGGCTGTATTGCACCAGGCGCCTTAATGCGTCGATGGTCGCTTCCCAAGGCAGCCATACGAGGACAATACTCCCGATGAGACGGGAGAGCGTGAGCACGTCCGCTAAGCCCCGGGCCCACCGAACGGGTTTGCCGGGCGACTGAACGATCATGGGTGCACTGTTTTTTCCGAGGTAATCGCTCATAGGCCCTCCATCCCATAAGACGAAATGATGGCGGCTTTTCGTGGATGAGCGAGCATCGGCGGTTGTTCCGATTTGATCCAAAATATTAGATGCCGTTCAAGGGATTGCCTCCTTTTTCAAACAAATCTGTTGTTGATCCAATGCCACGTGAAGGGGTCAGGTGAAGATGGCCGAGCGGTACAACAATATCTCCAGCGAGGCGGTCGAAGCGGCTACGGGCAAAACATGGGAGGAATGGTTTGCCCTGCTGGACGAAGAAGGGGCGGAGAACCTGTCGCACAAAGAGATTGCGGCGCTGCTCCTGAACAAAGGCTATTTGCTCGAAACGGCTGGCTGGTGGGCTCAGAGCATCACCGTAGGCTATGAGTATGCCAAAGGCCTCAGGGTCAAGGGGCAGACAGTCGATGCCGGGTTCCAAATCGGTGTGCAAAAGACTATCCCCGTGGAACATGAACGGCTGTGGAACTTCCTCACTAGTCCCGAGGGATTGCGCATCTGGTTGGGAGATGACATCGACCGGCTGGAGTTGGCCAAAGGTGCGACTTATCAAACGGCAAACGGCACGTCAGGGGAAGTGCGCAGCGTCGTTCCAGGAGAAAAACTGCGGCTGACCTGGCAGCCAGCGCATTGGGAAAATCGCAGCACGCTGCAGCTTTATCTAACGGCCAAAGGCGACAAGACGGCGTTGCGTTTTCATCAAGAAAAGCTGGCGGATGCAAAGCAGCGGAGTGAGATGAAAGAACATTGGCAGAACGTGCTCAAGAACATCGCAGCGTCCGTCATCTGATCAATGGAAAAGCACCACAGCATAGAAAGGATGATCTCGATGCTCCGCCGTGTATGGTTAAGTATCGCATTGGTGTTTGCCCTAGCCGTCTACGCAGGGGCAGCCGACGGCAGCACGGCCCCGAATGTGCACGTTGCAGCCGGCGGCGAGCTGATGTTTGAGCGGCCTGCGGATTTCGGATTGGCCGTACATCGCGATCAAGTGTTGGTACGAAGCATGATCCCTCCGTGCGACGACGGCTTCGACTATTGCCTCTACTACTTGGGCGACGAGCTGGCAGGCACCAACTTCCAAAGCGCGGGCATACGGATGGAACGGCGGAAGGATTTGACCACGCCGGAAGCGTGCCTGTTTACGCCACCGGAAGGATACACGGATTTTCAACCTGCCGTGCGCCGGGAAGACGGTTTTGCTGTCAGCGTCTTTGCGCCGGTACAAAACGCGGCGGCAGGACACTACTCCGACGGCAAACTCTTTCGCCTTTTCCTTGACGAAGCGACCTGCTTCGAGGTGGAAACGCGCATTGCAGCGAGTCGATTTGAGCATTACGCCGAAGGAACCATTCGTGAGTTCACGCAAGAGCAGCGGAATGCTTTGGAAGACCGGCTCAACGATGTCGTCCGAGCCATCCGCCTGGTGGCTCGGCCAGACGTCGTGTTGTTTGAACCCTCTCGAAGCATCTAAACCCTTTCAAAGGAGATCTGACATGTCAGAAAATGCGACCATCTACCGTGTCGACAAATTCGTCGTGCCCGAAGCCGTACGGGAAGAATTCTTGGCCAGAATTCGTCAGACGCATGAGCTGCTCCGGCACCAGCCCGGCTTCATACGGGACGCCATCTTGGAGCAAATTTCCGGACCCGGCAAGTACAACATCGTCACGGTGGCCGAGTGGAAAGACCAGCAGTCGATTGATGCCGCCCGTGCAGTGGTCATGCAAGCTCACGCGGAGAGCGGGTTCAATCCGCAGGAGACGATGCAGCGCCTGGGCATTGAAGCGGACATTGCCAACTACAAGCCGATCTAGATCGGATCAGACACATCAACCGATGCTACAGCAATGACGGCGGGTGATGCAGCTGATGAAGCTGCCCCCCGCCGTCGTGCGTCAGCGATCGTGCCGCAGCGCGCTCATCGGATCAACAGCTTGGCGGCATGGTCCGGATTGGGTGAGAGTTCAAACTGCACGACGAGCTCTTTTCCAGGGGTGGCGACGATTTGCGTTTCTCCCTTCCGATTCGGCCCCGACGTCATTTCGGCGCAGACGGTCACGTCCCAAAGGCCTTCGATTAAAGAGTGCACCTTGCCCGTCGCCGCGCCGAGTGCGTGATCGATCGTCAAGTCCGTAAATCGCACGGGAACCGTGGCGATCGGAGCATCGCTGTGAAGTTTCATCTCTACTTTCAACTTGGAGACGTCATCGAGACCGGTCAGTTGGAAGTTAAACACCAGAGTTTCAAGCACGTTCGAAACCGGAGGACCGCCGCTGCCTCTGCCATTGCTGGGTCTGGGCGACGGACTCTGAATGCAGCCGGCAAGAATCAGGGTGAAAAGAAGCATCCATGCAACACGCCATGTTGGGGTACAGCTCACGCTGCAGCCCCTTTCTGCGTAATTTTCCGGTTGTTTACTCCGCCTATATTCAGAATCCTTCCAGGGTTGCAAGGAAAGCTTTCCGTGAATGCTGAAGTTGAACGTATTCAGCGCGGGGAGCAGCCTCTTCGGCCGGCGGTGCACTGCCATCCGCAAGCTCTGAAGGCTGCTCTCCGGGACGGGGGATCAGAGACGAGCGTGGCACGTGAGGAAGTCGCAAACCTAAGCGCATTCATTTGGTCGATTGCGGAGATTTTGCGGGGTGAATACAAACAGTCCGAATACGGCAAGGTGATTCTGCCTTTTGTCGTAATGCGGCGCCTCGATTGCCTGTTGGAGCCGACAAAACAAGCGGTGTTGGAAGCGGCGGCCTCTCTGTCCGAGCACGTCGACGAGCAAGATCGGGACAGCCGCTTGTTCGCTGCATCGGGGGACAACATTCGGGTGTACAACACCAGCCGGTTTACGTTCAAAACGTTGCAAAGGCAAGATCCACGCCGGCTTTTTGACCACTTGGTCAACTACATCAACGGCTTTTCGTCCACGGTGCGGGATATCTTCACGGACAAGTTCCGGTTTGTCGATCAACTGAAGCGACTGAACGATAACGCACTGCTGCGGCCGGTGTTCGACCGCTTTTGCGAAATTGACCTGCATCCCGACCGGGTGTCGAACTACGAGATGGGGCTGCTTTTCGAGGAACTCATCCGCCGCTTCTCGGAGATTTCGCATGAGACTGCCGGAGAGCACTTTACGCCGCGAGACGTCATTCGCCTCATCGTCGATTTGCTGTTGGCCAACGACGGCGAGAAGCTGTCACGTCCGGGTGTCACCGTGCGGGTGTACGATCCTGCGGCGGGTACCGGCGGGATGCTCACTATTACCGAAGCGGCGCTCAAAGAGCACAATCCGTCAATCCGGGTGGAGCTGTACGGCCAGGAGCTCAATCCCGAATCGTACGCCATCTGCCAGTCCGACATGCTGGTGAAGGGGCACGACCCCGAGCGCATCGCCTTTGGCAATTCGCTGACCCACGACGCCCACGCGGGCGCCACGTTTCATTACATGTTGACGAACCCGCCGTTCGGCGTCCATTGGGGAAAATACCGTGAAGCCATTGAGGCCGAGGCGAAGGAACGAGGCTTGGACGGCCGCTTCGGTGCGGGGCTGCCTCGGATTTCCGACGGCCAGCTGTTGTTTTTGCAGCACATGATCGCGAAAATGCAGGACGATGAGCAAGGCTCCCGCATCGGCATTGTCATGAACGGATCGCCGCTTTTTGCGGGGGGTGCCGGCTCCGGCGAGAGCGAGATTCGGCGCTGGCTGTTGGAGAACGACTGGGTTGAGGCGATCATCGCCTTGCCCACCGATCTGTTCTACAACACCGGGATCCAGACGTACATCTGGCTGTTGACCAACCGGAAGCCGCCGGAGCGAGCGGGCAAAGTACAGCTCATTAACGCGTCCGGCGAACGTTTTTGGGAGCCGTTGCAGCGTTCCTTGGGCTCGAAACGGCGACAAATCCCGGCGAAAGCCCGAAAGGCAATCGTCCGCCTGTATGCACAAATGCGGCGTGCCCAAGACACTGACGGCAGCGACGATTGGAGCGAGTTTTCGAAGATACTCGACGTGAGCGAGTTCGGTTACCGGGAGATCCGGGTGGAACGGCCGCTGCGCTTGAACTTCCAAGTGAGCGAGGAACGTTTGCAGCGCCTTGCGGCGGAGCGGGCTTTTGCCCAGTTGCCTGTCGATGAGCAGGAGGCCGTCGTCGCTGCTTTGCGTACGCTGCCCGACACATTGTTTACCAATCACCGTGCATTCGCCACAGCGCTGGACGCTGCGCTGCGGAGGGCCGGCCTTCATCTGCGGTCGCCGGTGCGGCGAGCGATCATGTCGGCGCTCGCCGAACGAGATGAAGACGCAGATCCGTGCATCGACGCACGGGGCAACCCCGAACCGGACCCGGAGCTCCGTTTTTATGAACGTGTGCCGCTCAAGGAAGATTGGCGCGAGTATGTTGAGCGGGAAGTCAAGCCGTTTGTTCCGGACGCGTGGGTGGACGAATCGTACCGTGACGAGCGCGACGGCCAAGTCGGCCGCGTCGGTTATGAAATCAACTTCAATCGCTGCTTTGGCAAATATGTCCCGCCCCGGTCGTTGGATGAGATCAACGCCGAACTGCGGCAGCTGGAAGCGGAGATCGCCGAGCTGCTCAAGGAGGTAGCGGGGTGATCTACCAAGGAGCCGGCGTCCCGGAACATTGGACGCCTACGAGGCTGCGCTTTGGTTTTGCCGACGTGCGCATCGGCACCTGGGGCAGCGAGCCAGGCACTGACGAAACGGATGTCATATGCGTTCGTGTCGCCGATTTCGACTGGGAACGCCTTCGCATTCGACTCGATCAGCCTACCATCCGCTCGATTTCCAAACAGGACTTTCAACGGCTCCGGTTGGCTCCCGGCGACATTCTGATGGAAAAATCCGGAGGGGGCGAGAAAACGCCGGTCGGCCGGGTGGTCATGTTTGACGGCGGCGTTGAAGCCGTGACGTCCAATTTTGTCGCCAGACTGCGTCCAGCCCGGCACGTGTTCCCCCGGTTCATGCTCTATCTCCTGGCCGCCTTGTACTACACTGGGTATTCGCACCAGTTCATCAAGCAAAACATCGGGATTCAAAACTTCGATGACGCAGCATTTCTCGACACCCGAATCTACCTTCCGGATCGGGCTGCACAGCAGCGCATCGCCGATTTCCTCGACCGGGAGACGTCCGCCATTGAGCGAGTGATCGAGAAAAAGAGACGATTGATCGATCTGTTGACCGAGAAGCGGCAAGCATTGATCGCACGGTGGATCCCGCCTCCTGACCTTGCGCGTAAGGGATTGCGGCTGAAACATAAGCTGGTGTTGAACGACGGCGGCGTTTGGGGCGGAGAGCCGGACGGGGAGCATGACCGAATCGTACTTCGGTCCACTGATCAGACGTTGGAAGGCGGCTGGCGCATCTCGAATCCGGCCATCCGGTCGATCCCACCGCTGGAAGCTTCTCGCCGTCGTTTGGCGGTGGGCGACATCTTGATCACCAAGTCGAGTGGAAGCGCGCTGCACATTGGCAAAGCGAGTTTGGTCGATGCGGACGTAGCCGCGCTCGACGCCGTTTTCTCCAATTTCAATCAGCGCATACGCTTCAAGCGTTCCGAGGAGCCCCGTTTTTACTGGTACTATCTCAACGGTCCCATTGCACGTTGGCACTACCGGAGGCATGCGAATGCCACGTCGGGACTGGGCAATTTGAATGCTGAGATCATCGGTGAGCTGCCGATCCCTGATCTCGACATGCATCGGCAGAAGGAAATCGCTGACAAACTGGATGAAGAAGCAGCACGAATCGATGCGGCCCGGGAGAAAATCCGACAGACGGTAAACAAGCTGCGAGAACTTCGTTCGGCCCTCATTGTTGCGGCTGTCACCGGGCAAATCGCTGCCGGCACCTGGGAGCGGCGCTGCGGGTTCGAGCGGCGTATGGATGAAACGGAAGCGTTGAGGCTTGAGGGGTAGGAGATGCATTATCGCGCAGGCGGAGGTCACCGGCCGGTTCGGCGGCACGGACCAGGCGCCTCGTCCAGCTCCACCGGAAGGAGCCCGACGAGGCGACCGTCAACCGATCCGCCGAAAAGCTTGTGCCTGGCCTGCGGCACGCACCATGATTGCCTGGTTATCGAGTGGCCGCCATGCGGTCGATGAGCTCCAAGATTTCCTGCGTCTTCTCTGCGAGCAGGGCGCGGTCGCCCCGGGTCTCGACGTTGAGGCGAAGCAGAGGCTCGGTGTTGGACATCCGCACGTTGAACCGCCACGTCGGGAACTCCATGCTGATGCCGTCGATGTAATCGATCTTCGCCGCATCCTGGCGGTACGTTTCTTCGATGCGGGCGAGAGCCGCTTGGGCGTCGTCGACTTTGCGGTTGATTTCCCCGCTGACGGGGTAGCGTTCCGCGGATGCGGCAATGAGCTCGGAAAGGCGCTTGCCTTCCCGCGACAGGATGTCCGCGACGAGCAGCCACGGAATCATCCCGCTGTCGCAGTATCCAAACGACTTGAAATAGTGATGCGCCGACATTTCGCCACCGTAGACGGCGTCTTCCGCACGCATGGTTTCTTTGATCAGAGCGTGGCCCGTCTTCGAGCAGATCGGCACGCCGCCCATTGCGGAGACGATGTCGACGGTGTTCCAGACCAGGCGTGGATCGTGGACGATCTTGGCCCCGGGATGCCGTCGGAGCATGGCACGGGCGAGCAGACCGACGATGTAGTAGCCTTCGATGAACTCCCCGCGCTCGTCGAAGAAGAAGCAGCGGTCGAAGTCGCCATCCCAGGCGATGCCGAAGTCGGCATTTTGCTCAATGACGAACTCCGTCGTCGCCGAACGGTTCTCCGGCAGCAACGGGTTGGGGACGCCGTTGGGAAAACTGCCGTCCGGCTCTTCGTATTTCATCACCAAACGGCACGGAATCCGCTCGGCGATGCGCTTCAGAATCGGGCCGGCACAGCCGTTGCCCGGGTTGCAGGCGATGGTAAAGGGTTTAAGCTCTTCAGGATGGATATAGCTCATCAGGTGATCGATGTAGGCGTCGGTGATGTCGAACGGGCGTGTCGTCCCCTTGGCTGCCGACGTCGCAAAGCGTTCGGTGCGAGCCAGCTCCTCAATGGCGTCAAGACCGCTCTGGCCGCTGATCGGAATCGCCTGCTCCCGGACGAACTTCATGCCGTTGTACTCGGCCGGGTTGTGGCTCGCCGTCACCATGATGCCGCCGTCCAGACCGAGATGGAAGGTGGCGAAATAGATTTGCTCCGTACCGCACAGGCCGATGTCGAGCACGTCCACACCGCCGTCGTTGAGCCCCCGGGCCAATGCCGCCGCCAGGGCCTCGCTCGAGGGGCGAACGTCCCGGCCGACGGCCACTTTTTGCGGATGGATCACCTCGGCGTACGCCCGCCCGATGCGGTAAGCCAGATCTTCGTTGAGCTCATCGGGGACGATTCCCCGCACGTCATACGCTTTAAACGACGGCAGCCGTACCGCTGCTGTGGGCATCCTCGATCCACCTGCCTTTCCGCTGGACTTCTTGTGCGTTGATCCGTTCGACGATCTTTTTGATTTCCTCGGCCTTCTCCTTATGTGCCACCAACGTGCGCGAGCCGGCCCGGACGATGACGAGGTCGTCCACGCCAACTAGGGCTACCTGTTCTTTTTCATCGGCGCAGTAGACGATGTTGCCTCGAGCGTCCCAGCCGAATACTTCGCCGCGGACCGCGTTAGTGGCCGCATCGTGCTGCAGGAAGTCGGAGAGGGCCGTCCATCCGCCGACGTCGCTCCAGCTGAAGGGGGCTTTGATCATACCGACGCGTTCCGCCTTTTCCATGACGCCGAAGTCGATCGAAATCTTCGGCACGCGGGGAAAGACGGCCCGCAGGCGGCGGTTCCATGCGGGTGTGCCCCACTCGTCGCCCAAGGGGAAAAGGAGCCGGGCGTGATCGGGCAGATGCGTTTCGATCTCACGGGCGATCGTATCGACGGTCCACACGAACATCCCGCTGTTCCAGTAAAAACGTCCCGAAGCGACGTATTGCTTCGCCACGGTGAGCGACGGCTTTTCCCTGAAGCGGAGGACTCGATAGCGCTCGATCGGCTGCGCGTCCGGGTCGTCTGACGGACGTTCACATGCCAGCCGTTCGCCGGCTTCGAGGTAGCCATATCCCGTCGCGGGGTACGTCGGCGGCACGCCGAAGGTGTACAGCGCCTCTTCGGCCCGGGCAGCCTGAATCGCCGCCGAGACGGCCGCTTCGAACGCTTCGACCGGCTCGATCACGTGGTCGGCGGGAAGCACGAGCATCGTCGGGTTGCCAAACCGGGCCCGGCAAATTGCCGTCGCCAGAGCGATGGCGGCTGCCGTATCACGTCCAGCCGGTTCACCGATCACGTTCGCCCGGGGGATTTCCGGAAGCTGCTCCTGAACGAGCGAGACGAAGCGTTCACCGGTCAACACCAGCACGCGTTCGGGCGAAACGAGGCGCCGCAAGCGATCGAACGTGTGCTGGAGCATCGTGCGCTCGCCAAAGAGCCGCAAGAACTGCTTCGGTCGATGTGGTGTGCTCAGTGGCCAGAAGCGTGTCCCGCTGCCACCGGCAATGATGACAGCGACGGTATCAGACAGTGCGTTTTGCCAAGACGGCATCGACTTCACCTCCCGAGACCGCTCCGTTGCTGTGCGTCGTTTGTCGGCTGATTCCGTTGACCGTGCTTTCGTGCATCTCAGGAGAAACGCGGCGACGAATGCGAGCGAGTGCGAGCAAGAAACAGACGACCGATTCCGCCCCCTGGTTTTGGCTGACGCCGTGTGCATCGAGTCCGTCGGCGACTGCACCGGTGCTTTCCTCGTAAAGGGATGCCGCTAGCCTGTTGTGACCCAAAAACCAGGCAAAGGCCGCTTTGGCAAAGCGGAGGTAGCGGGGCTCTCCGGTCAGCCGATAGGCCGTGTCGCACGCTTCCACCAGGTAACCGGCATCGATCGGCTGCTGGCCGAAAAGCGCCGGAGTCTTGCCGCGCTCCATCCACCCTTGATTGCCGATCAAGTCGAAATACTCCCCGTTCCAGCAAAGATCGACGAGGAAGTCCAACGCAGCGAGCCCCACGCGCTTGAAGCGTTCTTCGCCCGTCATCTCGTAGGCCAAAAGGAGCGCTTCGCACATTTTGGCGTTGCCGTAGGTGACCCGATCTTCGAACCATTGCCAGTCCGGCGCGGATTGTGCGTCGTACAGGTCGCAGAGCTTCGCTGCCAAATCGTGCAGGAGTTCGCGGTATTCGGCGTTGTCCGGTTGGCTGCGCAGCGCCGCGGCGAGTCCGCAGATCGTGTAAGCCCAGGCGCGTGGGGCGCGCAGGGTACGGGCCGGCTTCAAGGCGCGCTGCAGCATCTCTTGGGCGAGTGCACCGACACCTTCCTGCGCTTTGCGGCGGACAACGTGGCCGAGGCCCCAGATAACCCTTCCGAGCGTATCCTCGCTGCCGCGCTCATCGCGAAAGGTGCGGTCGAGGTTCATGAAGTTGTGGAAGTGGCCGTCGGCGGTTTGGGCGTACTGCAGGAAGCTCATGTAACGGGTGATCAAGGGATCGACCTCATCCTCCGGCACTTGGCCTTCCAGTTCGAGCAAAGCCGCCAGGGCCCGTCCCGCATCATCCGAGCTGTATCCGTAGCGACGGTCCGGCACACCGAACTTGGCGTGCTGGATCAAGCCGTTGTCGTCGGTGAGCCCTTTCAGATGATCCAGTTTCACTTCGGGCAGGTGGAAAAACGCCGGTTCGCTGGACGTGCCGTTGCGGTTGACCGTGGCGTCGAACCGCCCTGCGTCGTCGTTTCGTGGCACGCGGGGCGCTTGGATCACCCGGTCAAACAAGGCGGCATACGCTTTGCCGACCTCCGGCCACAGCATTTGACGGCCAAAGTCATAAGCCGCCCGGCGCACAGCATCCATGCGAACGGGATCGTCGATGAGTGAAAGGATGGCTTGGGAAAGCGCCTGAGGATCTCTAAACGGCACCAGGACGCCCCGACCGTCGGCAAGCAGTTCTTCCGCATACCAGTAGGGCGTCGAAATGATGGCTTTGCCCGCTGCCAGCGCGTACGAGAGCGTACCGCTGACCACTTGCTCGCGGTGCAAATAGGGTGTGATGTAGAGGTCGCTGGCGGAGATATATGTCAGCAAGGTATCCAGTTCAACGAATTGATCGATGAACCGGACGTTGTCTTGGAGTGCGAGTTCCTTCACCCGTTGTTGCAGTGCTTCTCGGTAGCGCTCGCCTGCGCGCTTTTTGACCTCGGGATGCGTTGCACCAAGGATGACGTACAGGAGATCCGGACGTTTGGCGACGACCGGCGGCAGCGCCTCGATGACGGTTTCAATACCTTTGTTTTCGCTGAGCAGACCAAACGTCAAAACGACGAAACGCCCTTCGAATCCCAAACGGCGCTTGTCTGCTTCACTTTCCGCCGGTGACACGTCGGGTACACCGTGGTAGATGAGCGCAATTTTCTCTTCGGGGACGCCGTAGCGGTCGACGAGGATATTTTGTGCGACTCGGCTCATCACGACGAGGACATCGGAGCATCGGATGAGCTCTTGGGTTGCTTGTTTGTATTCGGGGGCGGGATCTTTCAATACCGTGTGCAATGTGGTGACAACGGGTTTGCGAACGTTGCGCAGCAGTTCAAAGAGATGAGCGCCTGCTGGTCCGCCGAAAATTCCGAATTCATGCTGGATGCTGACGACATCGGCGGAAGAATGATTGATCCATTCGGCTGCTCGGTGGTAGTCTTCGATGTGATCGCGACGGATTTCAAATTGTACCTCGGCAGGGTAGTCGTAAGTTTCGTTGGCGGCGTTGAGTGCGACAATGCGTGTAGTGCCTTGTGTGGCTCCGTGGCACGCCTGTGACAGATCGCGGGTGAATGTTGCAATGCCACAGCGGCGCGGGGGATACGTACCTACATAAATCACGTCGAGGGGGTGAGCCATGAGTTAATCACCTCCACATGATCGGCACCGGAATTGAATTTTGCCGCTTGCAAGCGACTGTGCTCTTGCTTGCGGCAATGCCCAGCAACCCTCATGGGACACCGCTCAACATGAAGTAGGAATACGGACCGCACGGATGGGAGTTTTCAAAGCTCAAGCTCCCTGATTGGAAGCCACGTTGTTAGCACTCGTGAAAGAGGAGTGCTAACAATAAGTATAGGAATGACAGGGAAAGTATGTCAACCCTTCGAAAATCAACCGATTCGCCATGCCTAGTGACACGGCGGAGGCTTCATTTCGTTTCAACGATATCAGCACGACCGCTGTGGCGCCGCACCGCCGTAACAAATTTCTCCGCGTCTTGCGGAGACAGCACGACCGGCAGCGTGCGCGTTTTGAGGACAACCAACGGCGGCGCCAACTTCGTTGCATACATACGCACGTCTCCCAGTTCATTGCTCCGAAAGCGCCCGACGTTGTATCCCGGCATATTGCTGCCGACACCGACGCGGTAGAGGTTTGGAAATCGTTTGCTCCACACTTCAACCGTATGTATGTCGTCCCACCGATACAACTTCGCGCCCAAATGGTGGACGGCAATTCCCACCGGACTGATCTCATAGCGCATACGTTCTACCAACACCAAACTTACGATGAAGGGCAGAACAGTGACGACCGCGAGCAAAATCACCAGCCACCATTGGAAGATATCGAAAGCCAGAAACAGGGCCACGGGCACACCAACGCCTGTCAACAAGGTGATCGCCAATAAAAAGCCCAGGGTCCGCCGTGCTTCATGAGAGTGTGACGGTCGAAACACGACGCTTTGGCTTTCGCCGCCGGACATCGATTCATCTCGAGAAAAACCGGGCAAAGTCTTACCTCCTCGCCTCCCGATCAAAGATGACGCAATCCTATTATATGTTTTATGTTTAAAATGCTTAAGATGAACTGGTTCGGACGGCTCCACAGCGCAAGGGCTTTTCGGACGTACGCTTCCGGAG
>CALKAQ010000166.1 GCA_937983075.1 uncultured bacterium
GCCGCTGATGTCATTGACCATATCGGCCCCTGCTTTCACCGCGGCTTCAGCGACGACCGCTTTGTACGTGTCAATGGATATCGGCACGTTGCAGCGTTCTTTCAGCGCCTCAATGACCGGCACAACCCGCGCCAGCTCTTCGTCGGCGGGTACCGGATCAGCGCCGGGACGAGTTGACTCGCCGCCCAAGTCCAAAATATCCGCTCCCTCAGCGATCAGCCGTTCCGCCGCACGCAGGGCATCGTCCAAGGTTCGCAGGCGGCCTCCGTCCGAAAATGAATCAGGAGTCAAGTTGATGATGCCCATAATGAAGGTTCGTTCGCCCCAATTCCAACTCCGGCCGGCGAAGCGAGTCTCAGTCCGAAAATCGACGGGCAAGCTGAAGGCCGCCCCAATGGTCGTACCGACGTCGCGCCAGTCGACTTCGTCGGGCCAGCGCCGCAGCGCCGCTTGAAACGCGCCGCGGGTCCCGCCGAGCAAACAGCGCCGGATTGTGCCGTCACCAACGGCACCGTCGTGATAGACGACGATGCCTTCGCCCCGGAGTGTGGCCTGCACGCGTGGCGACAAAGGCGAAATCCCTTCTATTTCAATCCAATGGTCGACCCCGTCGGACAGAAAAAGATCCGCATCGTCATCGAGCGCCCCGTACGTTCGCAAGTGTGCGGAAAGATCAGACGAATGGATACGATGGATGACTGCCGTAGGCATCAGTTACCCCCTCGACTGCATCAAAGCACTGTGCTCAAGCAATGACTTCCGGGCTCCATTGAGCCAAATACGCGAACAAAGTGGCTGCCAGGTTGACCACGCAATGCGCCGTCATCATGCTGAGCAGCGAACGGTTTCGTTCGTAGGCCATCGCGAAAAGAACGCCCATGACGAATACGGTGAGGAATAAGACGAAATAAAAGTGAACAGCGGCAAAGATCAAAGCGCTGGCCAACGCCGCCAATCGGGCTCCCCAGTGAGAGCGAAACGTGGTGTATGCGTATCCCCGGAAAAAAAGCTCTTCAGAAATCGGCGCCAACACAGCGACATTCAAGAGAAAATAGGCCAAAAGCAGGGGGGACTCTCCTGCACCGTACCCTTCAAATGCACGAAACTGCTCCTCAAGCGCGATGCCGATGAGATCGATTCCTAACCAATGCTCCAACCAGACCGCCACAACTGAAATGAATTGAGCGATGATCTGCTGCGCGAAAATGAGGCCAATCCCCAACAAAATGCCGTAAAAAATCGCCTCCGCCGGGCGGCGCGGACCGAGTATCATTGCCCGCCAGTTGATACCATTTTCCCGGAGGCGCCAAATGGCGATTCCCGCAAGGAGAAGCTGGCTCAATACCGGTGTGATCAAAGGAACTTGGGTGATGTCAAGCCCGGACAGAAACACCCCGGCCACTGCTCTGACCAGGGCAATCAACAGTGGGAAAGCAAAAAAGGAGAAAACAAGCATCACAATGACCATGAAAGGGCTTTCATGCAGCACTTGCGTGGACTGTCGGTTTGCTTCGATGGTTTCCGCCTCCGTCCGGGGCACGCCGGCCTAAATGGGTGGAAGCACCCAAAAGCTTAAAAGCTGTAGTTGGGTGCTTCCTTCGTAATTTGCACGTTGTGGGGATGATTTTCGGCCACCGTACTCGGTGTAATCCGTATAAAGCGCGTTTCCGTCTGCAGACGAGGAATGCTGTCGACCCCGCAATATCCCATGCCGGCCCGAACGCCGCCCATCAGTTGATGCACGGCTTCCGCCAGCGTGCCTTTGTAAGGCACCCGGCCTTCAATGCCTTCGGGCACAAGTTTTTGCAGCGCTTCGTCTTCCTGGCCGTAGCGATCTTTGCTTCCCGCACGCATGGCTCCGAGCGATCCCATGCCGCGATACACCTTGTAGCTGCGCCCTTGGTAAATCTCGATTTCACCCGGCGCTTCAGCCGTACCGGCGAACAAGCTGCCAAGCATGACCGCATTGGCGCCGGCGGCGATGGCCTTTACGATGTCGCCGGAGTAGCGGATGCCGCCGTCCGCGATCACCGGAATGCCGTACTCCCGGCACACTTGGGCGCAATCCCAAATGGCCGTCAGCTGCGGTACGCCGATCCCCGCCACGATGCGCGTCGTACAAATCGAACCGGGGCCCATACCGACCTTCACAGCGTCAGCACCGGCATCGACGAGCGCTTTCGCGCCTTCAGCCGTAGCCACGTTGCCGACGATGATGTCCACCTTGTCGCCAAAGCGCGCCTTGAGCTTCTCACACGCATCGATCACTCGCTTCGAATGCCCGTGTGCCGTGTCGAGCACCAAAGCGTCTGCACCGGCCTTGACCAGTTCCGCAGCCCGCTCCCAAAGGTCTCCGCTGACCCCGACTGCCGCGCCGACTCGCAACCGGCCTTTCTCGTCTTTGGCCGCATTCGGGAACTGGCGTGCCTTTTCGATGTCCTTAATGGTGATCAGCCCTTAGAGCCGAAACGATTCGTCGACGAGCGGCAGCTTTTCGATCCGGTGCTCGTGCAAAATCCGCTTGGCTTCTTCAAGAGTTGTGCCTACAGGAGCGGTGATCAAGTTTTCCTTGGTCATGACATTGCCAATCGGCTGGTCATAGTTTTCCTCAAAAACGAGGTCCCGATTGGTCAAAATGCCGACAAGGCGTCCCGTTTTATCGGTGATGGGAACACCGGAGATATGGTAACGCGCCATGAGATCCAAAGCTTCTTGGACGGAATTTTCCGGATGCAGGAAAATGGGGTCGACGATGATGCCGCTTTCGGAGCGTTTGACTTTGTCGATCTCGCCCGCTTGATCCTCGATGCTTAAGTTCTTGTGGACGACCCCCATGCCACCTTCACGGGCGAGCGCAATGGCCAGTCTCGCCTCCGTCACCGTGTCCATGGCTGCACTGAGAAGCGGCGCATGCAATTGGATCCGCTTGGTGAGCTGCGTCGTGGTGTTTACCTGGCTAGGCAGCACCTCGGAGTATGCCGGTATAAGCAGCACGTCATCAAACGTGAGGCCCTCTTTAGCGAATTTTTCATGGAATTCCAATGCAGTCGTCTCCCTTCTTCGCAACCAGGGGGTAAGCGAATGATGCCAGCGCCAAGACAACTCCAACCCTACAGCCTCACAAGGCATGTACACCGAGCCGAGAAGTCCGCCGCTCGCCCTTCACGGCGTTCCCCGTCCAACTTATTAATGTGACATCTTATCACTTTGTCTCGAAGTCGGTCAAGGCGGTTTAAGGTGCTACGGGCAAGGTCAAATCACTCAGCACAAGTCCGGTCAACAGCTTCGGATAGAAGTATGTCGACTTGTGCGGCATGGCATCGCCCAGATCGGCAATATGCTGCACGACTTCCGGCGTGGGTGCGTCGGGCAGACATGCTAGAGAAGCCTTGCCGTCTATGACGCTCTGAATCGCTTCGTACGGGTCTTTCGTGTACGTGATGTGCTCGCCGTCATCTTGAATCTGACGATCCAATCCGACGGCCTGTTCCAATATGACACGGTGCAGCACGGTGACGCCAAGCTGCTTCCACGCTTTCGAGGCATCCGCTTCAATGCGTTCCGCGAGTGCATCCAAATCCTGCGGGATGACCGCCCACATGGCGTCCGGCCAATATAAAACCGATGCGGCCGGCTTTCCTTCGATGGCTTGGCTGGCCCGCTGCACGCACTCTTCAACGGTGCCCATGGGAAGATCCACGACTTCGAAATCTTCCTCCAACCGAGCACGCACAGCCGCCCGGTCGATTTCCGCCGGCAGCCGCACCATGCGATGGGTCGGCAAGATGGTAAGGCCGCCACCGGATGCATTGACCACCATCATCATGCTGTATTCCCAACCCGCTTCCGGATTCGGACCGCCGTGCGCCGCTCGCTGCTCGTCGCGGTAATCGACCGACGTCTCGTACCGATGATGGCCGTCGGCAATGTACAGCTGCTTGTCGGCCAGCGCGTCGATGACTTCGCGTATGGTTGCCTCATCGTCGACAACCCAAACGCGGTGTTCCGCTCCGTCATCGTCGGCAACGCTCATGTCGGGCTCACGCCCTTCCACGGCGGCAAGCAGCGCTTTTTCCGCACGCAAGCTCGGATCGGTGTAGAACGAGTACACCTGGCTGAAGTGCGCTTGACCCGCCCGCATTAAGCGCAACCGATCTTCTTTTGGTTTGGCAAACGTGTGCTCATGCGGCAAAATGACGCCCTCTTCCCAGCGCGCCAACCGCACGGCGGCGATGAACCCCGTCAGCTCTTTGACCACCGACGTGCCTGGCACCTGATAGCGCTGCCGATACAAGTAGATGGCGGGCTTTTCGTCGACTTTCATGACTCCCGATTCGAGCCATTGACGAAACTGCTTGCCGGCCTCAGTGTAAGGGTTGCCTTCCGTTGTCGGATTGACGCTCGGCAAATCGATATGTACGATGTTGTAAGGGCTCCGCGCTCTGAGCTCCTCTAACTGCTCTTCGGAAATGACATCGTAAGGAGGCGCGGTCACCGATCGCAAGTCGCCTGCCTTGCCGGTGTTGTAACGTACTCCTCGAAATGCTGCTAGCTGTGCCAAAGGACCACTCCTCTTGCCTACGTTGATCGTAATTTACCTTCGCCGTTCATCTCACTCCTCCTGTTGCCGACACCGCAAATTTCTCATTTTTTGTCCACCAAGGGACAATTCCTGTCCCGATGCAACTACTCTCCTCTTCCCAAGTGCATTTGCCCCTAGGTCGTAGGACTTTTCACCCCCAGTTGGAAAGTAATGTTCCTTTTTTTATTCCCTTCCAACTCGAGGCGAAGTATGGTACACTGGTAGTGCGAAAAATGACCCGCAGGGACAAAAATGGTCCCAAAAAGCGTGAAAACTTCCGTTCCTCCCGCGGCCATGCGAAAAAACGTCCCTGAACGCGGGATCCACGTCTTCAAGGAATAGAAAGAAGGTGTTCAACCATGTACTGCCCCAAAGTAAAACGCAACGTCGGACCAAGCCGCTGCCTGATGTGCCCTTACTTCGGCGGGTTCAAAAATTCCGGTGTCCTTTGCTACAAAGCCAACCGCTGGATCAAATACAAAATTATCGGCTATGACGCAAACACCCGCCCTGCATCTTAAATGAAGGGAGAAGCTGCCTTGCAGCTCCAAACTGTATTCCTCGGTTTCGACCGCCTTACGGGTGAGTACGGAGTGCCATGCCCTCGCTCCCCGTGGCCGGTCGAATCCAAGGGGAATATATTAAGGCGAATTTCATAGGTTAGCGTATGGCGCATAGCCATCGGCCCAGTCCGGTCATCATATGATTTTACATTCCACGTCCGGATCCTGCGCAACTCGTTTCATTCTTGTTTCATTAATGAAGTGACATTCCTCAGGTTGACCCGCGGCATATTGAACCCTATAATCAGGGCAACCCATTGCACGAATATCGGCAGGGTATTTCAACAATGGTTAGCGCTGGAGAGATGCAATGGCGATGGCGGGAGAAGCAGTTTCAGTCTCACTTAGCTTGGCGTTTGTCGCGGGCTTCGCATCCCTACTGTCGCCGTGCGTGTTAGCCCTGGTACCCGCCTACATGTCGTATTTGTCCGGTGTATCCGTGAGCGGCCGGGCGAATGCAGAACTGAACGTCCGCCTGCGCGTCATGCTGCACGCCTTTTTGTTTGTCCTCGGGTTTTCGGCCGTTTTCATTGCCTTTGGCGTATCAGCGGGTCTTCTCGGACAGTTTTTGTTGAGCAACCAAGTGCTGATACGGCAGCTTTCCGGCGTCATTGTCATTGCCTTTGGCCTGCACACGGCTGGCTGGCTGCAAATTCCGTTCTTGCTGCGTGAAGCGCGCTTAAGTGTGGTCAGCGAAGGCGCTTCGCCGAGCAGGGCGCTGATCATCGGCATGGCCTTCGCCGCTGGCTGGACTCCGTGCGTCGGGCCCATTTTGGGTTCGATCCTTCTGCTCGCCTCTGATATCGGCACCGCCTCGGCGGGCTTTGCGCTGCTTCTCTCCTATTCGGTTGGCATGGCGCTGCCGTTTTTGGCGATGGCTTGGTCGCTGAGCCGCTTTGAACCCGTTCTTCGCTGGGCCCGCCGCAACGGGATGTGGATTTCTCGCATTACCGGCGTCTTCCTGATTATCATTGGCTTCATGTTGTATTCGAACACGTTCGGACGGCTCGCCGGCTGGTTGAGCTACTGGCGTGACTTCTTGCCGCTGTAGGCCAGCCGGACACACCAGCCGTACTGTCCCATCACGCCTCAGAAACGTGCTTCGACGTCGATAAAGGCTCCTCGTCGTCGTTTTTTTGCTCTCCGGCGGCATGAACCTCCGGCACCCAAACGCCGGATGAAATCATCATCTTAAAGCCGTCTTCAACGGACACATCCAAAATCCGCACCGACGATCTCGGCACGACGACAAAAAAGCCGGTCGTCACGTTCGGCACGGTAGGAATAAACAGTGTAATCAAATCTTCGCCGGTTTCGTTTGTCAAGATCGTCGGCTCTTCGTTTGTAATAAAGCCGAGCGAATAGACGCCGTCTCGCGGCCATTCGAGCATGACGACATGCCGAAATCCCTTTTTCGTATCCAAACGAAACGCATCAATGAGCTGCTTGATCGCCGAATAAATATTTCCGATCAGCGGGATGCGCGTGAACAAAGTTTCCTCGATAAATTGAATGATCCGTCTGCCGACGACGTTGGCCGCAAACATCCCCACAAGAAGGACGAGTAGCACCGTCAGGACCGCGCCGGCTCCCGGAATGATTTCATCCTGCCGGAGAATAAACGACGCCAGCCGCCCCAGTGCATTGTCCGCCGCACTGAAGGCCGTCCACAACAAATAAATTGAAGCGACAAGAGGAAGCAGTACAAAAATCCCTGTGATAAAATAAGTGCGGATCAAGCGAAAAAAGCTTCTCGACAATCCCATCGTCCTTTCACACACCATCGAATATGCTTATTTTACCACCTTCTTTGCTGATGCGCCGCCTTTCAGCAGATCGAAGTCATGCCGTGCGCGGTTTGTCCATAAATCCGAAGCGCTCCACACGCAGCTCGCTTTCTTGGAGTTCCAACACCAGCTCGATCCCGGAATTTCTTTCGGCCGTGTCAGCCCAAAGCAAATTCAGCGTTGCCTGAGGCTGCGCCAACGTTCCGCTCACCGCAATTTCTCCTCGAATCGGACCGTTCAGCAGCGCTGCCGGCAGCGGCTGTCCCATCAGTTGGAGAAGATCCCGCAGATCTTCGCCTTCCACCACAATCGTTGTTTCCGTGCTCACCTCCTCCGAAGCGCCAGGCAGAAACACTCCGGCGACTTGATAAGTGCCGCCGCCTGAACGCACCGCAGTCAGTCCTTCGATCGCCACCCCTTCCGTCGATAAGCGGACCGTACCGTGCACAGCGTGGAAAGCCGCCGGACCTAACCGCAAGCCGTCCGACATGACTTGTGCCACAAGCACCGGCTCCGTCAAAGAGCCTGTCAAGCGTCCGTCGACCACATCAATGCGACCGCCCGCGACTTGGCCGAACCGCTCCTCAAACGCTTGAATTTCACCGAGGGACCAATCTGCAGCGGCAAAGCGCAGATCAATCGAACCCTGGTCCTCGTTGATCACCACGATGCCTTCGGCCTGCAGCCGGCCAGCGCCTAAATAGGCATGCACCTCAGACAAATGGACTCGCCCGTCACCCCAGGCAAAACTGCCGGTGACCCGATCCATCGGCTGACCCCAAACCTCGGCATCAAGCACCTCCACATCGCCTGTGGCCCCAACGGCCCCTAACGGGCCGGAAAACGCCAACGTGCCGTTCAATCGACCGGACAACGGCAAATGATCCGCTTTAAGAATCGCCAGCAAATCAATGAGTCTGCCCGCTCGTGTATCCAATGCAATTTCCAAATAACCCGGAAACGCTTCCTCGGGACGAGCGAACATAAACACACCGTCGAGATCGTAGCGGCCTACTTCCTGCTCTACACGCACATCGGCAAAGACAAGATGTTCAGGTGTTACGGCGACATAGCCTTCCGCCCACCGGTGCGGCCGCCCCCAGACGAGTCCCTCTCCGATTGTCGCTTCCCCCTGGAGCACAAAATCATCGAAGGAGCCACTCAGCGTACCCGAAAACGTGCTTTCCCCGTCAAAGCCGTACCGACCTAAGAACGGAATGTCTGCGGCCAAATCAAGTTCCACGGCAGCGATGTCCAAATGCATGCCTTCCTGCGCCGAAACCGTGCCTGAAACACGGATTCGGCCATCCCCGAGGCCGGTACCAAGGGCATCGATGCTCCAGATGCCATCATCGTAACGATAATCCCCTTCGACCCTCCCGACGCGATAAACATCATCGCCGACGGCGAATCGTATTCGTTCTCCTTGCACCGCTCCCGCGATCTGCAGAGAACCGTCATCCCATTCAACTTGTCCGCTGCCGCGCAGTACACCGGCGAATCGTTCTCCCTGGACAGCAAAACGGTACCGGTCAACTCGAAGTCCGTCCGCCTTCAAGGTGCCTTTCATGTCGAATTCCGCAGTTGTTGCTCCGAAGGTCTCGTCGTGCAGAATCAGTTGACCTTCACTCACCTGGAACCGAATGGGGAATCTCCACGCTGCCCCGGTCGATCGCTTCGGCGCTGCGAGAGATGTCTGGGGGCTTGGCTGCACCTGATCTTTCGCCGCATGTTCCGGCCGGACGGGTGCAACCCCCGGCAACGCTGCCGTCACAACCGGCTTTTCAACGCGAATTTCACGCACCTGAGGGCTTTCCCCCCGGATGAGCGGCAGCCAGTCGAAGACCATTACCACGCGCTCGGCACGGACTTCTTCGACTTCGGGCACTTGGGAACGCGGATGGAACACCACGTCATCCAAAGTTGCTCGCCCCCATCCCTCCAGGCGCATCTCTTTCACCTGCAGCTGCATGCCTTGGTTGGCGGCAAGTTGCCCGGCAAATTCACCTAGCCAAGCAGGGGCCGGACCGGCGTGCAGGAAATAAGGTAAACATGCGACGCTGAGGATGGCAAGAATAGCTGCACCTATCAAACGCCGTACCCAATTCGCCATCCGCAGCGTACGAAACCAAGTCAACAAAAGCGAGTAAACCATCGGCGGCACACCTATCCCCCCCTTTCGATGCCAGGCTCCTGCTATGAGAATTGGACATCACGATGTGAAGGGCCTTTAGGCAATGCCGGGATACGATGGCAAACGCTTCCGCGAACGGGGGAATCGCCTAGTTTCGTGCCGAACCAATTGCTATAATTAGGACAAGAATGGGACAAGGAGCCCCGATTTGTGAACAACATCAAGCCCCGACGCCTTGGAGGAAAACAAACAATGAAGGTTGTCGCTGAACGCCTCATTCACAGCATTTGGAAAATGCTTTTGCCCCTCGTGCTGCTGCTCGGGCAAACCAGTCTGGTCGCTGCGGAAAGCGCAGATACGTTTCGTGTGACAGTCGTTGACGCTTCGCGAATCACGATAACGGCGGACGGTCAATCCTTGGAAACTCCGTTCGGGTTCCGCGCTTACCTCCGCGTAGTTCCTCCAAGCCACGGCGACCAACCGGGATTGCTCCAAATCATTCAACCCGTTCTCACACTCGGTGGAGAAACGCATCAGCTTTCTCATCGCAGTACGGAATGGTCGGAAATCAACGCGGTCACCGGTATCCCTGTTTTCAATGACACCTTCCCCGAATTCGAGGAATACGGCATTTATTTGGAAGACATCCTCGCCGCGATTTATTTGCCGAACGTAAGTCAAGAAACTTTGTCCTCTTCGTACACGTATGATGTCGAACGGACATTCCAAACACCGGTAGGACCTTGGCCTGCCGTCATCAGTCGAACACTGCGTTCCAACCGCGCCAACGAGCTCAATCTCTCACTGCAGGGCCAAGTGCGGCGGTCTACGTTAATCAACCGCCCCGGCATTAACCAATATGGCAGCGGTGTTCTCGAAATCGATCCGAATACCGGGCAAGTGACGGCAGCAGCCATCACCACGGTCACTACGATAAGTGATCCCGCAAACACGGTTGAAACCCGCACCCGGCTTACCCTTTCCATCGTGCGTCAAAATTTGCCGTCGAGCATTTCACTCGACGAGATCGTCTTCAACGCGGTAGTACCGGTCGTCGTGGACGATGAACCGGTCGTCGTGGACGATGAACCGGTCGTCGTGGACGATGAGCCGGTTGTGGTAGACGATGAGCCGGTTGTGGTAGACGATGAGCCGGTTGTGGTAGACGATGAGCCGG
>CALKAQ010000167.1 GCA_937983075.1 uncultured bacterium
CCGATCGCCTGGCGGCCGAAGGACACGACATCGTCGTCATCGACAAAAACCCGCTCCAGCTGCAAGAAGTAGCGGCTCACCTCGATGTCATGACGATCGTCGGCAACGGAGCCAATCCGGCGGTTTTGGAGCAGGCGAACGTACAAGACTGTGATTTGATGATCGCGGTCACCGAAATCGATGAAGTGAACATGATCGCTTGTATGGCGGCCAAGCAATACGGTGTCGACACGTGTGTGGCTCGCATTCGCAATCCCGAATATACCGCTGACCACCGACGCAGCTTGCCGCTCTCACGGCTCGGCGTCGATTTGGCCATCGATCCGGAGCGCCTTGCGGCCGAGGAAATCACCCGCCTCATCCGCATTCCCTTGACAACCGAGGTGGAATCCTTTGCCGGAGGTCGCATCAGCATCATCGGACTCAAGGTGGATCCCGACGCGCCGATCATCGGCAAACCATTGAGCGAAACACGGCTGCCTCATCTTCTCATCGCCGCGCTCATCCGGGACGATGACGTGATCATTCCCAAAGGCAGCGACAGCATTCAGGCGGCCGATCAAATCTTCGTCATCGGACGAACCGAAAGCTTTCATGCCGCTCGGCCCCTTTTGTTCGGCCCGAGCCTGCAAATCAGAAGAGTTGCGATATTGGGGGCGGGCCGCATCGGCGTGTCGCTGGCGCAAAGTTTAAGCGCCAAGGGCAAACATCGGCTCGACGTCATCGTCATCGAACGTGACGCCGAACAGGCCAGCCAGGCCGCCCAAAGTCTGCCGCACGCACTTGTCATCCACGGCGACGGCACGAAAATCGATGTGCTGCGCGAAGAAGGCATCGATGAAGTTGACGCTTTTGTCGCGGTATCCGGCGAAGACCATACCAATCTGCTGAGCACCATGCTTGCCAAACAGCTCGGCGTCAAAGAGGTCATCACCGAAATTTCCCGTGCCGACTATGTACCTTTGGCGCAAAAAGCCGGCGCCGACGCCGTTGTTGTGCCCCGACTGCTTGCGGCAAGCGCAATTTTGCGCTTTGTCCGGCCAAGCCAGGTGCTCTCGATGATGATGTTGGAAGAGGGCCGAGTTGAAGCGTTGGTGATGGAGCCGACGCCCGACGCTCCCGTGGTCGATCGCCCGCTCCGGGAGATCCGGTTTCCAGACGGCGCCATTGTCGGAGCCATTTTACACTCCGCAGGCCATGCTGCCGCCGAACCCGAAATTGCACGGGGAGACACGATCATTCGCGCCGGCGATCAAGTGGTCGTGTTCAGCCTGCCGGAGGTCGTCGGCAAGGTCAACCGCTTTTTCGGCGGAAGCGGCCAACTACCGCAGCGAAGCAAGAGGCTTGACGCATGAACTACCGCTTGGTCGGCTCATTTCTGGGCAATTTGCTCATATACCTTGGACTGCTCATGCTTCTGCCTTGCGCAGTTGCCCTCTTTTTGGGCGAGCACGATGCAGCCGCGTTCCTTTGGTCCGCCGGCGTCACGATGCTGGTCGGGCTGTTGCTGCGTCAACGTGGCATCACCGAGGAGATCTCCCACCGAGACGCATTCGCCATGGTCACCGTCGGCTGGCTTTCCGTAGCCGTTTTTGGCTCGCTGCCGTTTCAGCTGGCGGGCACGTTCGCCCCCACCCTATCAGGCTGGGTGGACGGATTCTTCGAAGCGATGTCCGGTGTCACAACAACCGGTGCCACCGTAATCACCGATCTGACGGCACAGCCGCACGGCATTTTGCTGTGGCGCAGTTTCCTCCAATGGCTCGGCGGCATGGGCTTCATTGTGCTTTCCATTGCGATTTTGCCCAAGTTGGGCGTCGGCGGCATGGAGCTTTTTAAAGCCGAAATTCCTTCGCCCATTCCTGAACGCCTGCGTCCGCGCATTCGTCAAACCGCTTTGATTTTGTGGAAAATCTACGTCGCCTTGACGGTTATTTTGTTTGTATTGCTGTGGCTCGCCGGCATGAACGTGTTTGACGCCATTCTTCACGCCTTGTCGACCATGCCGACCGGCGGATTTTCGAATTATACCTCGAGCGAAGCGGTGTTAAAGAATGGGTGGATCGAAGCCATTTTGGTCGTTTTCATGATTTTGGGCGGGATCAACTTTTCCCTGTACTATCGGGCGCAGACGGCACGTCATTGGCGCGACCTGTTTTGGAATGAAGAGCTGCGTGCCTACCTCGGCATCATCGTAGTTGGCACGGCGCTGATCACGCTGAACTTGTGGCGCCACGGAACCATGGTGTGGTGGGAGGCGATTCGGCACGGACTTTTCCACGTCGTGTCGGTGACGACGACGACCGGCTTCGTCACCGAAAACTACGACCTTTGGCCGGCTTTCGCCACGGCCGTATTATTCTTGTTGATGTTTTCGGGTGGGATGGCCGGATCGACGAGCGGATCGATTAAAGTGCTGCGCCACCTGATCGTCGTCAAACATATTGCCCGGGAAATACTGCGCCTGCTGCATCCCCGTTCCATTCGGACCGTCACCATTGGGGATCAGACGATCGATGAGCGGGTGATCAGCGGTGTCATCAGCTTTGTCCTGCTGTTCTTGCTGCTTTTCGGGATTGGGACGGCGTTCATGACAACGCAAGGGCTTGATTTGCGCAGTGCGGCGGCCGCCACCGCTGCCATGCTGACCAATGTCGGCCCCGGCCTCGGCATGGTCGGACCCGTTGAAAATTACGCGTTCATTCCTTCCGGCGGCAAGCTGTTCTTAAGCTTTTTGATGCTCACCGGCCGCCTTGAAATTTACGGTGTTTTAGTATTGCTGCTGCCGGCTGCATGGGAACCGAGCCGACGCAAACGTGAGACGCCGCGCCGGCCCGGTGGTTAACTTCCATTACGACGCTCGCCGCTCACGCGGAGCCACTGCTTGAGGCGGTTCCATCGGTCCACTGGCCGACCAAACCCCAACCCATGTCAAAATCGACAAACTAGTCAGACAAACATAGGTACACCTCCCAAAACGTTGGGAGGCAAATCATTCCATGGAGGAAGTTGGATGAGATTAAACTCAGCGCCGCCTTTATGCTTCGGCAGCCGGCACCGGTCGGTTGCTTTCGTCGACGAACACGACGCTCGGTCGGTGTGTACGCGCTTCTTCGTCGCTCATCATGACATAGTTCATAATGATGACCAAATCGCCCGGTTCGGCCAAACGGGCGGCGGCTCCGTTGATGATTACGTCGCCGGAATTGCGTTCGCCTTCAATGACGTACGTTTCGAAGCGGGCACCGTTGTTGATGTTGACGACTTGCACTTGCTCATACGGCAAGATATCGGCCTGCTCCAGCAGGACCGGATCGATGGTGATGCTTCCGACATAGTGAAGATTCGCGTCCGTCACCCGGGCGCGGTGAATCTTCCCTTTACACATGATGCGCAGCACGGTATCCACCTCAAAAACGAGTTCCAAATGATGCTGAAAACGGCATTACGTTTGCGGCACGGCCAGCGGAATATTGTCGATGAGTCGAGTGCTGCCGATATAGATCGCCCCGACAAGAACAATGTTTCCTTCTACATAGCTTATCGTTCGGAACGTCGCCTCGTCAACGACGTCCACATAATCGATCCGGGCCAGAGGCTCGCTTTGAATGCGCTCAATCATGAGACGGCGCACGTTCTCGGCATCTCGCTCACCCGCCCGAACGGCATCAGCCCCCGCCTGAAGCGCCTGGTACAAAATCGGCGCCGCCTGCCGCTCTTCCGGGGACAAATAGCTGTTGCGCGAGCTCATGGCTAGTCCATCCGCTTCGCGCGCTGTCGGGCAGCGGACAATGCGGACGGGAAAGGACAAGTCGGCGACCATCCGTTCAATCACCGCCGCCTGCTGGGCATCTTTTTGGCCGAAATATGCGACGTCGGGCTGCACGATGTTGAACAGCTTGGCGACGACCGTGGCAACACCGCGGAAATGCCCGGGACGGGAAGCGCCGCAAAGCCCAGCCGTCAACTCTTCGACATCGACGAACGTAAGCTGCTGCCTCGGGTACATTTCACGCACCGAGGGGGCGAAAACCAAGTCGGCACCGCACTCTTGCACGACTTGAACGTCCGCTTCGAGCGTGCGTGGATACCGGTCCAAATCTTCGTTCGGTCCGAACTGCAGCGGATTGACAAAAATGCTGACGACGGTGGCGTCTTGTTGTGCCACCGAGGTCCGAATCAGCGATGCATGTCCTTCGTGCAAAGCGCCCATCGTCGGAACGAATCCGATGGTACGCCCCGCCTTGCGCGCTGCGTCGATCCATTGCCGCACCTCAGCAATTGTATGAACAACCGTCACCTTGTCAGGCTTCGCCGTCATGATCCACTCTCCGCTTGATCGTCCACTTTCTCGTCAACCGAACCGATGCTGTGCTCCGCCGCCGGAAACGCCCCGGATACGACATCGGCGATGTAC
This sequence comes from uncultured bacterium, assembly GCA_937983075.1. Lineage (GTDB taxonomy): Bacteria > Bacillota > Limnochordia > DTU080 > JAAYLA01 > CALKAQ01. The sequence continues at coordinate 4,418 of CALKAQ010000167.1, forward strand.
CGCTGCACGGCCGTTTCGATTTCTGTCCCGATCGCCGCGTATTGTTTGACGAAGCGCGGCTTCAATTCATCGAACATGCCGAGCATGTCTTGCGTGACCAACACCTGGCCGTCGCATGCCGGGCCCGCGCCGATGCCGATCGTCGGAATGGAGACCGCCTCGGTGATCCGTCGCCCGAGGGATGCCGGGATGAGCTCGAGCACAATGCTGAACGCGCCGGCGGCTTCCAACGCTTTCGCATCGGCGATCAGCCTTTCGGCCTCCGCCTCGGTTTTGCCCTGCACGCGAAACCCGCCCATTTGGTGCACGGACTGGGGCGTCATGCCGAGATGGCCCATCACCGGGATGCCCGCTTCGACGAGCCGGCGCACCGCTGCCGCGATCGGCCGCCCGCCTTCCAGCTTGACGGCATCGGCGCCGCCTTCCTGCATCAGACGGCCCGCATTGAGCAGAGCTTGCTCGGGCGATACCTCGTAGGTCAAAAACGGCATGTCGGCAACGAGCAGCGCCCGCTTGACACCACGGCGCACCGCCGCCGTATGGTGGACCATTTGATCGAGCGTGACGGGCACCGTCGTGTCGTAGCCAAGGGCGACCATTCCCATGGAATCACCGACGAGAATGACGTCCACTCCGCTCCGGTCGAGAATCCGGGCCAACGTGTAGTCATAGGCGGTGAGCGCCGTTATCTTTTCACCGCGTTTTTTCTTCTCCATGAGATGCGAAATGCGTACCCGCTTTGGCGCCACGTTGGCGACATGATGTTGCTGCATGCCCATCATCCTCTCTGTGCACCGTCGGCTCCGGTTCGGATGCCGGTCGGTCCATCCAACAGCTTGCGCAGTGCCAGGGCAGTTTCCGCCGCGATGCTCCCTTTCGCCGAAGCGAGCTCGACGGCGGCGCCGCCCAGTATACGATACATCGCCTCCACCTGCGGATCAACACGTGCCGCCCGCATGGCCTCGAGATGGCGCTGCACCGTTGCTGCGTCTCCCCGCTCAATCGGTCCGGTCAAAGCGTCCGGCAAGCCCATTTGAACGGCATTGTCCAAACTTCCCCGCATCAGCGGCACGAGAGCTTCGAATGCCTTGGCCGCCGGTATCCCCGCGGCTTCGTACAGCCGGGTCGCCATGTGCAACAGCACCGCCAAGTAATTGGAGGCAACACACGCTGCGGCGTGGTAAAGCGCTTTACGGCTCGGCTCGATTTCCAACACGATGCCTTCTAAATCGGCCACGACACGCCGACCCCAGGCGACCGCCGCGGGATCGCCTTCCAGCCCCCAGGCGATGCCTCGCAGCGAGTCCACCGCCGCAGCAGCGGCGAACGACTGATTCGGATGCAGCGAAGCGACCGCAAAACCGACCGTCCGCAGCGGTTCGAGCTCCTCTGCCGGCAATGCGCCGCTCAGATGAAACGCCGCTCGTTCGCCGCGATGGCGCCGCGCGCTCGGCAGCTGTGCCATAAGCTCTGCCAGTTCCGTCGCCACAGCCCGAATCGCACGGTCGGGTGTCGCAACGAACAACAGCTGCGCCTGCTGCAAGACGGCCGTTTTCTCGGCGTCCGCGACCGGCTGCGCCATCCCGGCGGGCAGCTGCAGCATTTCCACCGCCGCAGCAGCGGCTTGCGCCTCATCCCGTGCGATCACACCCGCCAGCGGATAGCCCGCCACGACGAGCCGGCGCCCCAACGCCCGGCCTACCCGGCCCGGACCTATGATGGCGAATGCCGGACGCGTGCTGCTCGCCTCCACCTTATTCGCTCCCCTGCAAGTTGAGGACTACGGTTTTGAGCACGGTCATTTCTTCCATGGCGTAGCGGGGACCTTCCCGGCCGATGCCGCTTTCCTTCACGCCGCCGTACGGCATGAGATCGGCCCGATACGCACACGTGTCATTGATCATGACACCGCCGACTCGCATGCGCTTGGCCGCCGTCATCGCACGCTCCAACGAGGCCGTGAAGACGCCGCCCTGCAGGCCATAGCGGGTTTCGTTGGCTTCTTCCAACGCTTCCTCGAGCGAATCGACGGGGTGAAGCGTGACAACCGGACCGAACACTTCCTTGCGGACGAGCTTGTGGTCTTTGGGCACGTCAACCAGGATGGTCGGCTGAAAACGCGGCGGCACCCAACGGTCGCCGCCGTACACAATTTTTCCGCCGGCCGACAACGCGTCGTTGACCCATTGGCCCACCCGCTTGGCTTCACGTTCGTCAATCAGCGGCCCCATGTCGGTTGCCGGATCGGTCGGATCGCCGACGACGATTTCCTTGGTGCGCTCGACGAACTTGGGCACAAACGCATCCCACACCTTGCGGTCGATCAAAATGCGCTGCACCGCAATACATACTTGGCCGGCGTTGGTGAATGCGCCCCGGACACATTTTTCCACCGCCAAATCGATGTCAGCGTCGTCGCATATAATTGTAGCTCCGTTACCGCCGAGTTCCAGCGTTGCGGGACGCAAGCCGATTTTCTGCCGAATCCGCTTGCCGACCTCCACGCTGCCGGTGAACGAATAAAAGGCGATCTGCTCATTTTCCAGCAGCGCTTCCCCCACCCGCTTGCCGCTGCCGATGACCAAGTTGATGTGGCCGTTCGGCAGCCCCGACTCCGCCAACAGGCGGCACAGCAGCGCTGCCGAAAGCGGTGTGTTCGACGCCGGCTTGAGCACAACCGTGTTGCCTGCTGCGAGGGCCGGCCCTATCTTGTGGCAAACGAGGTTGAGCGGAAAGTTGAACGGAGTGATCGCCGCGACGACGCCACGCGGCTGCCGCAGCGTAAAAGCGAGGCGGTTTTCCGAACCGGGTGCCGCATCAATCGGAATCACTTCGCCGTGAATGCGCTTCGCTTCTTCCGCCGACAGGCGCAGCGTCTGACAAGCCCGGTCTACTTCAACGAGGGCATCTTTCAGCGCCTTGCCGGCCTCTTTGGCGATGGTCAAGGCGGCTTCTTCGCGCATTGCAGCCAGGCGTTCCGCAGTCTCTAGCAAAATTTCGTAGCGCCTGTACGGCGTCAGTTCGTTCCGCGCGAAAGCCGCCGCAGCCGCTTCCACCGCCCACTCGACGTCACGGGCATCGGCCTCGGCCGCCGCAGCGAACGGCACCCCCGTGTACTTTTCGATGACGTCCCGGTACTTTGCGGTTTTGACCCATTTGCCGTTGATAAACAGATCGATGTAGCCCGACATGCAGCACTGGCCTCCTCCGACTAGTCCTCCCGTACACTCTAATACAATGTGGGCGTCGAGGGAAGCGTCTGCAGGCGATGGACCAAGTGGGAGTACCGCGCAGTGCCTTCGTTGTTGCGGACAAACGCCCGCAAAGCGGAATGCTGCCCGACAAAAACGGCCAAGCGTTTGGCTCGGGTCAATGCGGTATACAGCAAGTTGCGATTCATTAAAGCGGGCATGATCCAGGCGACCGGAAGCACAATGCACGGATATTCGCTGCCCTGACTCTTGTGCACCGACACGGCGAACGCATGCGTCAACTCGTCCAGGTCCGCTTGCGTGTACGAGACGACGCGCTCGCCGTCCGCATCGGGAAAGACGACATCAACGCGCCGCTCGTCGACGTCAATGCGGCTGATGCGCCCGATGTCCCCGTTGAACACCATGCGGTCGTAGTTGTTGCGGATCTGCATGACTTTGTCGCCGACACGGAGCACGCGGTCACCGATGCGCACTTCCGCCCCGCCTGGAGGATTCAACGCCGCCTGCAGCTGTTGGTTCAAGGCGTCGACGCCGAAAGCACCTCGCCTGAGCGGGCTGAGCACTTGAATGTGCTGCAAAGGATCGCAGGACAAATAGGCGGGCAGACGGCGCCGCACCAAATCGACAATGGTGTCGGCGATTTCGTCGGGTTCGCAGCGGATGAAAAAATAGTCGCCGTCTTCTCCGGCGCTCACGGGTATTTCGCCCCGCCGGATGCGGTGCGCGTTGGTGACGATGGTGCTCGCCGCGGCCTGGCGGAACACCTGCGTCAATCGGGCGACCGGTATGCGTCCCGATGCGAGCACGTCCTTCAACACCGTACCCGGGCCGACGGAAGGCAGTTGATCTTCGTCGCCGACCAGCACCAGACGGGTTCCGGGGCGAATGGCCTGGAGCAAATGGTGGAACAGCGGCAGATCGATCATCGATGCCTCGTCGACGATGACGGCATCGGTGGGGAGCGGACGTTCACGATGGAAGCCAAATTGAATGCCCGCACCGGCCTCCGGATGCTTGACTTCGAGCAGGCGGTGCAGCGTACGCGCCGGCCGCCCCGTCGCTTCGTTGAGACGCTGGGCCGCCCGGCCGGTTGGAGCTGCCAGCTCCACTTTGAGCCCGCGGCGCATCAGCTCGTTGCAAAGGGCTTGCAGCACCGTCGTTTTGCCCGTGCCCGGCCCGCCCGTGATGACGCACACACCGGAACGGATGGCAAGCTCAACCGCCCGGCGCTGCTCTTCGGACAGCGTGATGCCGTCCGTTTCACCGCCGAGCGGTAAACGACGCTCCGACGTCTGCTCCCGCTGTCCGGACGCGGCCTCCTCAGCCGCCGCCACCAACAGCGCCAGTTGTTCGGCGACGGCCGTTTCGGCGCGATGCATGCCGGCCAAATACACGCGGGCACCCGCTTCTTCAACGACAATGCGCTTTGACTGAGCGAGCGATTGCAGCGCCTCATCCGCCCGCGCTTCGCTGACGCCGAATTCAACCACGCGGCAGACCAATTCCGGTCCCGGCAGATACACGTGACCTTCGCCGAGCGCCTCGTGCAGCACATGACGCACCGCCGCCCGTGCCCGCTGCAGCGAATCGCCTTCCACGCCCATCGCTTGAGCGATTTCGTCGGCACGGCGAAAGCCCACGCCGAACATTTCGTCGGCCAGGCGGTACGGATCTTCCCGCAGCCGCTCGATGGTTTCGGCTCCGTACTGGCGATAGATGCGGGCCGCCAACCCCGGCGTCAAGCCGTAGCTTTGCAAAAACACCATGATCCGGCGCATTTCGCCTTGCTCGGAAACGGCCTTGGTGATGGCAGCGGCCTTTTTCGGCCCGATGCCTTCCACCGTCTGCAAGCGCTCGGGCTGCTGGACGATGACGTCCAGCGTGTCGTCACCGAAAGCTTCAACGAGGCGCCGGGCGAGTTCCGGGCCGACGCCGGGTATCAAGCCCGAAGCGAGGTAACGCTCAATACCGAGCCGGTTTTCGGGCGGCAACATTTCGCAGCTGCTGATTTCGAATTGGGGCCCGTATTGTGGGTGCTGAATCCACTTGCCGTGAAGTCGAAGGCGCTCTCCGATGTGCACTCCGGGCAAACGGCCGACCGCCGTGACTTCGGAGTGATCACCGCAATCAAGTTGGATTACCGTAAATCCGTTGTTTTTGTTGCGGAAGGTAATCCGCTTGACCAGCCCCTCCACGCGATCGCTGCTCACTATCGCACTTCCCGTCTGAAGGGGAATTCAGCCTGCCCGGCTTTCGGCCATGCCAAAAACCGGTGGAATTCCGTGGTGATACTGGTTTCGCTGCCGGGGCTGATCGTTCCTGCAGATGCCGAAAGCGAATCATGACCTGGTCGTAGGGAATTCGATAGGGCTAAGTGCAGGGAAACGACAAACTGCTCGTTCGGCGCTAAGTTGACTCCGGTTGGTTGTCATCGAACCGAACCAACCCCATGCGAATGGCGGCCAAAGCAGCCTGGGTTCGGTCTCTGACGCGCAACTTGCGATAAATGCTGCTAACATGGTTCTTGACGGTGTGTGGACTGATAAACAGAAGTTGTGCGATTTCTTCGTTGGAACGGCCGCGGGCGATGAGTGTCAAGACCTCAAGCTCTCGTGCCGAGAGATCCCCCCAGCGTCCTCGCTTAAATCCGTGTGCCAAATTAACCCATCCCCTACTCAACTCAAGGTTGGACACAGCCATTGGATGCGCTGCATCGTTAGTTCACATTATGAGGCCCGCGAGTAGATGGGAATAGGTCCGTATTACCGATCGCGCCGATTTCATCGGAATTACATCATTTTCACCAGGCCGGAGCGAATGGCAAACACCGCAGCTTGTGTGCGGTCGGCCACGTTGAGCTTGCGCAGTATGTTGGTGACGTGGTTTTTCACCGTTTTTTCGCTGATCACCAGCGTAGCGGCGATTTCTCGGTTGGTTTGCCCGCCGACAATCAATTCGAGCACCTCGAGCTCCCGTTCAGTGAGCTGTTTGGTTTCGGCGTCGCCATGCCAGAAAGCCGAAGAAGCCCCGGCCGGACGATGCAGCTGTTTGAGCAGTTTCGTCATCAAGCTGGCGGGAATGAACGCTTCGCCGTGGTAGACACGGCGGATGGCTTCGACCACCCGGGCCGGTTCCACATCTTTGAGGATATAGCCTTTGGCACCGGCGTTGACCATTTCGGCGATGTATTCGTCATCGTCGTGGATCGTAAGGACGACGATGTCGATTTCCGGATGCTGGCTTTTGATGCGCCGGGTGGCGGCAAGTCCGCCCCCTTGAGGCATGTTGATGTCCATCAGTACGACGTGCGGTTTGAGCCGCGCCGCTTTTTCAACGACTTCCGCACCGTCGGCCGCTTCACCGACGATTTCGAGGTCGGGTTCCATCTCGAGTATTTTACGTAAACCTTCGCGCAAAAGAGCATGATCGTCAGCGATCAGCACGCGAATTTTTTCAGCCATGGCGTGATTCGCTCCTTGCGGTTATGCCGCATCAAAATCAGGCCGTCGACGCTTCCGGCGGCTGCATTTTGATGCGGGCCACGATGAGTGTCCCCCGCCCCACCTCGCTTTTAAGCTTGAATTCACCATCGAGGAGCTCGATCCTTTCCCGCATGCTCATAATGCCGAAGCTCTCTCGATTGGCCCAAGTTCGGTACACTTCTTCCGGGTCGAAACCGACACCGTTGTCTTCGACGTTGACAATCAAGTGCGTCGGTCCGAACGTCAGGCGCACATCGATGGCGGTCGCCTGTGCGTGGCGCCTCGCGTTGTTGACGGCTTCTTGAATGAGACGAAACACGGCGACTTCGATGGCCGAATGCAGCCGCTGTTCGCGTCCGCTGACCTTGAGCTCGACCGGTATCGCTTCCTGCTCGCGCAGATTCTCGAGATAGCGATGCAGCGTCGGCACCAAACCCAAATCGTCCAAGGCCATCGGGCGCAGATTGAAGATGATTTTGCGCACTTCTCGCAGCGATTCCTTCACCAGCTGCTTCAATTGGGCGAGTTCCTGCGTCACTTCTGCCCGCCCTGCGGCGAGCAGACGTTCGCATATTTCGGCCCGCAGTACGACATTGGCCATGGCCTGTGCCGGACCGTCGTGGATTTCCCGCGCCACCCGACGCCGTTCTTCTTCTTGTGCCCGAATGACGTGTTCACCGATTTGGAAACGGGCGCGCAATCCTTCGAGCTCCCCGGTCAGACGGTCCATGTTGCCCGTCAGCATTTTCAGCGCCATATTGACATTGCCGACAAGATTTTCCGCCCGTTGAATCATGCTTTGAATGGCTCGCAGACCGCGTTCGAGCTCATCGCGGCGACGGCGCAAAGCCGCCTCGCGTTCGCGTTCCACCGACAAAGCGACCATCAGCTGCTCGGCATGCTCGTACGCTCGCTGAACTTCTTGCTGTGAATGTTTGGCAAAGTCTTTGTTGATCATCGCCAAGCGTTGGCGTGCTTTGCGCAGTTCGGTTTCCAGCCGATCGACCTCGCGGATGCACGCATCCACCTCGGATCGCAGCTCGGCGAGGCCCCTTTCCATCCGTTCGTACTCGTTGCGAGCATCATCTACAATTTGAAACACCTGATCGCGGGCTGAATTCAAAGCGTCTTGGGCTTGCTTCAATATCGCGTCGATGCTGGTGGCCACCTTTTGGACCATGGCAAATCGCCTCCTGAGGCGATTCCGGCTCCTTCCGCGCCACTTGCGTCTGAAAACCTCCCGCCAATCGTGTATCGGGAGGCTACATCAGAAGGTCCGGTTTTGTGCTTTACGCAACGAGATTTTCTGCTTTACTTTTTCAAAACCCTGCCGTTCTCGGCCCGGACGGACTTTTCCAGCATCAGGTAAAGGAGCGTGGACACGACGGGAATCATCAACGTCGCCGCGGCGACGATCCCCGAATCGTTGACCGCCAACGCCGTGAGCGCCGCAATGAGGCTGCCTCGGATGGCCAGACTCAAATAGCGATGCGTATGCACCAGCCGGCGCATCAAGCGCGGGGGATAAATCATCAACCCGATGGCGGCGATGAGCGATATGAAGAAGGCACGGCTCCAAATGGTGAGCCGAATCAGGCGGACGTTGACCGCCAGCTTGCGTTCGAAAATCGTCCAAAGCGGATCGGCTCCGCTGCGGCTCACCTGCTGTATGGCACCGCCGACATGCGAATGGCCTTCATTCAAGGCGCCGAGATCATACAGACTCGCAAGGCCGATTACGACGACCAGCGCCGCAAGCGTCAAGACGGCGCTGCGCCAAGTGATGCGGCCGCAGACGAACAACGCGCCCAAAGCGCCAAAACCGACGACGGCCGCTATGGTGCCGCCGAGATTGACGCCGTGGACCGGGGAAGCCAAGATGAACACAATAGCCGCAAAGCTGAGGGCAACAAGACCGAGCGGCCCCCGGCGCACGCCAGGTTCCCCCGGCCGGCGGGTCTTGTCGAGCCACCCGCCGGCTGCGACGGCCGCTGAGCCGATGAGCACGCCCATGTATTCGTTGCCGATGCCGTAATAGCGGGAGCCCCCGATCGGGTCGTATCCCAGATGCGAACGCTGCATGAGGGGGGCCCCGGCTGCGGCGTCGATCGCAAGCGCCAACGCTGTCGCCGTACAAAGGAGCGTAAAGGCGAACACCGGGTCATTCCGCCCTGCCGCCACACGCGCCGCGACGGTCAGTGCGAGCGCCGTCACGAGAATCTGCCCCCAGACGGCGGGCAGCGCATCGGCCGGCGGAAACAACGGAAGCAGCAGCAGTGCGAGCGGAAACGAAATCAGGGCGAGGTGAAGCCAGCGGGCTACCCGCACGATCACACCGAGATGGCGGGACAGAGGGTTGTGAAAGACGAGTACGGCCGTGCTCAGCAACACCGCGCCAAGCTGCACGAAGAAATACGGCTGGATGACGGGCAGCCGCTGTTTGTGGATCCGTGTGATTTGATCGTATAGGGCTTCTAAATGCTCCCACACTTCCTCAGCCGGGACAACAGACAGCGTCCGTCCCGCCCAGCCGGGTTCTTCCACGCCGAGCCAATGGAGAATGGTCGGTGCGATGTCGGTGTTCGCCGCCAAGCCTGTCCGTCGGGTGGTCGGCGACGTCAGCAGTCCGCCTCCCATGCCGCGCGGCTCGCTAGCGCCGGGAAAATGCGCCAACACCGCCGGTATCAGCAGGTACCCCGCGGACACGTCGGCCATGGGCGGCTGCGGTGCGACGACCAGCACGTAATGTTCCCCCGCCGACTCCTGCAGCGCCGCGGTCACTTCCGACAAGAAGGCGTCCATGCGTGCCAAAGCGGTTTTTCGATGGGCTGCAAATTGCTCGGCCGCCAAAGGCAGCTCCACGGCTTCCAGCCGCGCCAGATCGGCGAGATCAACGACAACCAGTCCGGGCTGTCCGACGTGCTGCAACACGAATTCAAGCAGTCGAGCGTAGTCGGTGCGCAGCCCGAACGGCCAAGTCGGGTCGACCACCAACGTTTCCGCCCCTACGTTGCCTGCGGGAACCCGTCCGGCTCGGTCCATGGCCACCAGCACGGCAAAACGCTGCGGTGCGCCGGGCGTGTCGGCATTGCCGTACACCGCGACCGGAATGCCGGCCAGGCGCAGTGCCTCCCCCAAGCGTCCCGGCGAAAACGGACGCTCCTGCGCGCCGCCAAGCGCATGCAGTTCGGCAGCGCCGAGATGCACGATCGCGGCGTCTGCCGCCGCTTCTCCGTGCAAGGCTTCATACAAGCGAGCGACCGGCTGTCCGGCATACGTTTCCTCGACGTGGAAGGCCAAGCCTGAAGCCGTGCCACCTACGGCTCGCTCGCCGCTGCCCAAGGAGGCATACGGCGCGCCGAGGCCGCGGCCGCCTGTACGAGCGTTGAGCAGTCCCGCACCGCCCCATGCCGCCAAATTGCGGATGGCAGGCAAATCGCCGCCCGTGATGTCTTTCAGCCCGACACGGTCGATGAGAAACAAAAAAACGGTCGGAAGTTCGTCGGCGGCTTGGACCGCGTTGCTCGAACCCGGGATCGAGCATACGACGAGCACAAAGATGAGCGGCACGAACAGCAACCGACCGAAGACCTTCCATCCACAGCGATGACCAAAGCATGGAACGCTCAGCTTCATGCGCTAAGTGTTTACGCTGCCGTTGCGTTCCATGCGCCTTCTTCTCGTTGCCGCGTGTCGCTGTCAAGTACGGTTTGCTTACGGCACCGATGCTGCGTGCTCGATGACGTCGAGGCAAATTCTCAGCGCCTCTACGCCGTGCTGCCCCGAAACGGCCGGCGGCGTTCCCGCCCGCACGGAAGCGACAAAATGTGCTAGTTCCAAGGCGAGAGCCGATTCCCGCTCGACGGGAATCTCTTCAAACTCCGAGCCGCCTTCGGCGATCCACAGCCGCTGGGCGACCAAATCGGCCTTGGCTGTGAACCCTTTGCAGCGCACCTCGAACATCCGACGCTTTTGGTCGGCGATTCGGCTGGCCAACAGCTTTACGGTTGCCGGAGGAGCGCCGCCCCCCGAGATTTCCAACGTGGCGAGTGCGACGTCGGGCCGCCCGCTCTCGATGCTCATGCTTTGCGACTGAACCACCCGGCACCGCTCGCCGGGATGCAGCATGCGAACAAGGTCGATGTCGTGAATCATCAAGTCGAGGGTCACATCGATGTCGCATCCCCTGCCGTCGTACGGCGCCATGCGAAAAGCCCGCAATTCGCTCGGCGAGTCCTTCACTCTGGGAGCCGCTCGAGCCGCCAGACGAATGATCGCCGGATTGAAGCGCTCGACGTGGCCCACCATCAGACATACCCCGGCCTCTGCCGCCATGTTGACCATCCGCACGGCTTCCTGTTCGGTCGCGGCAATGGGTTTTTCTACGAGCACATGCACTCCAGCGCTGATAAAATGCTCCACCACTTCCGAGTGAAGAGCCGTTGGGGTCGTCACGCTCACCGCGTCAACGTGAGGCGTCAAATCGCGATAATCCTGGCAAGCGATGACGTTCCAAAGCCCAGCCGTCTCTTCACACTTCTCTGGGTCGGGTGTCGCCACCCCCGTCAGACGCACCCCAGGCAGTCGCAGGTACGTCTCGGCGTGCCGCCTGCCCATGCTTCCGAGGCCAACCACACCCACCCGCAATTCGGACAATGCACATCCCCCCGACTCGATGATACTCGAACGAGGCTGCAAGCACCTCCTTCACGGCGGGAAATTTGCCGTGCCGGCCGAGGATGCGGTCGCTTCGCCCGTTTCAGAGGCTGAATGCAAACGCCGGTGTCGTTTCCTCGGACAAGCCGTCGAACAGCAGCGCGTAAGGTCCGGCGAGCGGCTCATCGGGCCGCCATTCCAAGCGCAGCAGTCGCTGTGCTCCCGGAAGCACCAACAATTCCGGCAGTCGGATGGTTCCGACGGCCTTTCCCGTTGAGTCGAGTACCACGGCTTCCCCTGAAGTTCGCACGTGAGCGTCGCCTGCGTTCGCTACGAGCACACGGATTTCGGCCGCATGCGGCTCTATCGCTTCCGTCCCGATATCGATGATACGCACTTGGCCGGGGGGATGATTCTCCGGCGTCAGCAGAAAAGGGACCGCGATGCGCGTTACCGTTTGAAATTCCGTACCTGCGGGCGACCTCGTCAGCCCAGAGTGCCATGTGAGAAATACGACGGGATAGTGCGGCCGATCCGCCGGAGCGACCCGCAGATGAATTTCCGCGCGGGCTCCGGGCAGCAACAGAAGTTCGGGGGGATGCACTTCGGCTTTGGCGCCGGCGACGCCAGGTTCGTCAAAGTAAACGGGAATACCGTGCTCATCGTGGCTGCCCCAGCCTACGCTGACTTGAATGCGGACGGGTCGGTCCATTCGATTGTGCACCGTGATCGGCGGAGCTGCGCCGTTCATCCCTATTACGGCTTCCACCCGAGCCGGCGCCACGTGAATGCCGCCGGATGCGAATGCGGGGCTCGCCGCACAACAAGCGAGCCCGATGCACAAACTGGTCCAAAGCGCGATGACACGCACATGGATCCCGCTCAACCGCCGCATCAGTACCTGGCTCCCACCGTGTACGTGAGGACAATGCGGTATTCGCGGTTGGGATCGGTCAGCCGAATGTCGTTGAACGACGGAAGAAAGCTCAAAAAGAAAGCAAACGTCTTGCTCGCATCACCCGTGGCCGGTTGGATGCCGAACAGCGAAGCCGGCGTCTGTGACAGAGGCGTCCACACTCCGGATTCGCCCCACCGCCAGCGCAGCGGATTTTGGGTTTGGGCTCCTTCGAGAACGTAATAGTCGCCAATCAAGTTGTACTCCCGCAGTTCGCCGTTCGGGGAATCGCTGGCGATGAAAATTTCCCACGAAACATTGGAACGCACTTCAAATTGCAACGGTCCGATGGTGATTTCCTCGCCGGGCATCAAATCGCCGAGAGAATACACTTCATCCGGCCAGGTGAGTACTTCAATGACTTCGGCCACGTTCGCGGACAGTGTCGTGCTGCCTTCGGCGGCGGCGATACCGGCCGCGGTCCAAAACGCCGCACACACCACACTTGCGACCACGACAAGAACTCGTCCGACAACAAACCGTTTCCCGAGACCCCGAGTGCAGCGATCAGAAGCAACCCAACTCAGCAGCAAATATAATCCCCCTTTTATATTCCTGTGGTAATTTTCTGATCCCTCAGGGCGGGGCTATCATACCATTCCTGTCTGACGCTGTCAACCGGCCGACGCACGACGGCGCAAAACCGCACGCGCAGTGGCCGTTTCGAGTATGGCGTCGCTTTTCGGTTGGCAGAGGCACTGCACACTTCGCAGCTCACCTTCGTATGCTTTATGGCCACTCCGTGCAAAGGGGGGTCGCGTGGTGAGAAATCCAACGCCATTGCTGCCTATGGCCATTGTCCTCGCTGTACTATTGCTACTGGCCGCTTTGAATTTGCATCCGTCGCCACTCTTTTTGGCGTTTCTTCTCGCCTGCTGGATGGTTTACATCCTGCTGCGCCGTTGATTTCCGGGACTCTTCCGCAGCCGGCTGACATATACATTGCGACAAGGCTACAGCGGGAGAGGAACGCATGCGACGCACAACTTTTTTGACGCTGAAACTCAGCCGCGATCATTGGTATTGGACGGGGATCGCCGGAGCCGTCGGGCTCATCGCGGTTCTTGCCGCGCTTCAATTCCATCCGGCGATTCCCGTCACCGGCGCCGAAAACGACGCAACAGGCCCGCTCGCTCAAATCGGCCAACCGGCTCCCGATTTCACCTTGGCGACACCCGACGGACAAACCTTCAGCCTCAGTTCATTTCGCGGGAGGCCGGTGATTCTTTATTTTTGGGCCAGCTGGTGCTCTTTTTGCCGCAGTGAAATGCCGGGTTTGAATGCAACCTTCGAAACTCAGCGGGACGCCAACGACCTTGTCGTATTGGGAATCAACATTTTGGAAGACGCATCGACGGTGCGCATGTATTTGCAAGGGCTTGGTGTGTCATTTCCCGTTTTGCTCGATTTAGACGGCTCGACCGCACAAAAGTACCTCGTCCGGGCTTTGCCGAGCTATTATTTCGTCGATCGCGACGGCATTTTGCGCAGCCGCATCATCGGCATCGCACGTCCCGGGCAGTTCCGCGCCCGGCTTGAATCGATCGCCAAACCGCCGCATTCGGCAACGTGGCCCCGCCCCGAAGCACCACCCCGGCTCTTATGACATACAAGCATTTCCAACCGAACACGGTGTCAAACTACCCGTGTTGCTTCGCCGTCGGCGCTATGTCCATCACAGCGCGTCGGCACGTATGGAGATGGCCCTGGCCCCGCTTGCGCAGTGCAATGAACGATTCGAATAGAAATACAAGGAAACTTCCCATTCATGGCGAAAATGTGCAAGTGGTGCTTATCACATATCGACGTGGCTACCTTTGACCAGGAACACAGTAGGAGGAAAGACTCTTGAAGCTGGCGCAGCGAACCAACCGCATTTCGCCTTCGCCCACCATGGCGATCGATGCGATGGCGAAGCAGATGGTGCAGGAAGGTATCGATGTCATTGGTTTTGGCGTAGGCGAGCCGGACTTCGATACGCCGGAACATATTAAAGAAGCCGCCGTCAAGGCGCTCGAACAAGGTTTTACCAAGTACACGCCGGCCGGCGGTATTTTAGAGCTCAAAGAGGCGGTCCGTCACAAGCTGAAACGCGACAACGGACTCGACTACAAAACGAACGAAATCATCATCACGGTCGGAGCAAAGCACGCACTGTTCAACACCTTTCAAGTCATCCTCGATCCGGGCGACGAAGTGATCATTCCCGCCCCCTACTGGGTGAGCTACATCGACCAAGTGCGCGTTTCCGGGGGCGAAGCGGTCATCGTCGAGACGGAAGAAGTCCATGGGTTCAAGTTGACCGCGGAGCAGCTGAAAGCTGCCATCACGCCCAAAACGCGTGCCGTCGTCCTTAACAGCCCGTCCAACCCAACGGGCGCCGTATATTCGCGGGAAGAGCTCGAAGCATTGGCCCGCGTGGTCATCGACGCCGACATTTTGGTCGTCTCCGACGAAATTTATGAGCCGTTTGTTTACGACGGGGCAGAGTTTACTTCGTTTCCGTCGCTCGGGCCCGAACTCAAAGAACGAACCGTGTTGATTCACGGTGTTTCCAAGAGCCATGCGATGACCGGTTGGCGTATCGGCTTTGCTGCCGGGCCGGCCAAATTGATCGCCGCGATGAACAGTCTGCAAAGCCACAGCACGTCCAACCCGACTTCGATCGCCCAAAAAGCGGCCGTCGCTGCACTCACCGGTTCGCAGCAGCCCGTCCACGACATGGTTCGCGAATTCGCACGTCGCCGCGAGTACCTGGTCGAACGGCTGCGGGCGATCCCAGGCATCGAATGCCCCATGCCGCAAGGTGCGTTCTACGCTTTCCCGCGCGTTTCGTCGGCCTTCGGACGCAAAATCGGCGGCCAAGTCATCGAAAACTCATCCGATTTGGCGCAAGTTTTGTTGCAAGAAGCCAAGGTCGCTCTGGTTCCTGGTTCAGCTTTCGGCAAAGAAGGCTATTTGCGCCTTTCCTACGCGACCTCAATGGAAAACCTGGAAAAAGGCATGGATCGCATCGAGGCGTTCTGGTCGAAGCTCGCATAGCGTATTTTGCTGATCATTCGAACACCCCTTGCATTCTCCAAAATGCAAGGGGTGTCCACTTGAGGCACTCGGCTCCGAAAAGCTATAATACAGCAGAACGATATTGCAGCGATGTTGCTGTGCATCCGCCGTGCAAACAAAATCGTTCGTTTGTCGTACTTTCGGAATGGAGGATTGGTTATGCAGCCTGCATTGCGTAACGTGCTGCTTTTCTTTCTGTTCTTGTGCGCGATTGGGCTTTTGATGACGATTTTTGCCCCGTGGTATTAATCGAAGTCGTCAAAGTCATCGAGAGACGAATCAGAGTCGGAATCGCTGTTTCCATCACCGTCTGACGAGCCCCGCGAGTTGCTGCGATAATCAGTAATGTGCCATCCGGAACCTTTGAAAATGATGTTGCCGTTCCGGCTGATCAAACGCTGTACAGGCTTGCCGCAGTCGGGGCATTCTTGGAGCGGGTCAGACGTGATGCTTTGGAAGTAGTCAAATACTCCGCAGGACTCACACCTGTATTCATAAGTAGGCACCATTTTCACAACCTTTCTGCCAAACTGGTGTGAATCATTTCATCGGTGATAATGATACGCAGGGCCAAATATGGTGTCAAGCTCGGCACTTGTCACCCCATCCTGCATCGGAGGGACCGCCATGACGTTTGCATTTCTCCTCACCTCCGGCCCGGATCGCCAAGACCGTTACACCTTGGCTCACCTGGCCAAGGCGGCAATCAAGCAAGGCCATCAAGTCCGCATCTTTCTGATGGGTGACGGCGTCGTCCATCGCGATTGGTTCGCCCAGCAGTTTGCCAAAGAGGCTTTTCCACCGGAACAGCAAGGCGCCTTTGAACTGGCCATCTGCGCCCACAACGCCATACAGTGCGGCATTGCCGAAGATGAATCCGACATCGTTTGGGGCAGCCAGGCGGACTGGGCGCGCTACGTAAATCAAGCAGACCGGGTGATTACATTTGGCTAAACAAGTCGTTGTCCTTTTGCGTCATGCTCCGTTTAATTCCAGCAAGGTATCCGAGGGGCTGCGAATGAGTGTCGGGCAAACGCTCGGCGGTCACCAAATCACCGTCGCCCTGGTTGACGAGGCCGCCTTGGGCGCACTCGCCACTGACGACGCCCTCCTCGACATGCCTTCGCTCAACAAACACATTGAAATGCTCGGTCTCCTCGGACACCGAGTCGTGGTGGAAAAAGAATCGCTGGCGAAGTATGGGCACGAAGAAGCCGAATTGCGCCCCGGCGTACAGCTTGTCGATGCTGACACCATTCTCGCCGCATTGACTGCGGCCGACGCCGTAATCACATATTAGCTGTCGTGCCCCCTGCCGAGCGAGATGAAGGAGGAAACTCGTGAGTATTTTGCACCTCGTACGCCATCCGAATGACGAAAGGGCTTTCGCAACCATCGCAGCCCAAGCGGCAGAAACCGACGTCACCGTCATCTATTTGCAGGACGCCGTCTATCGCGAACCGATTCCGGGAGTGCGCACCTTCGTTTGCGCCCGTGACTGGGAGGCCCGACGGCCGAAAACGACCTGCGAACAAGTTGACTACGATCAAATTGTCGCTCTCATGACCCAACACGACAAAGTCATCACCTGGTAATCGACTTCCGGCAGTCAGCATCCAGCCACCATCGTTAGTTAGGTGCACGCCACGTTGTGTAGGCGATCGCAAAGCGGAGAGTCGGCTTTCCGCCTGCTGATGAACAGCGTGTGTCACGGTTTCGGAGCATGCTTGATGGGAGCGGCTTGATGGCAGCAGCCGGAAGGACGCATACTCCGGCACTCTCAGGCACCGCTGCGCACCAAGCCGAAGTTTCTCGCGTTATCCCGGCAACATGCCCAAAAAGCTGGGCTTGTTTCACCTTATCCGATTATTTAGCCCAACTTTTTGGCGTTATTCTGTCAGCTAGCCCAACATATTGGCCCTATCACCCTCCGAGCCGCCAACAAGCCCAACTTTTCGGCATTACTCCGACAACAAGCCCGAGATTCTGGGCCTGTTTCACCCGCATCCCAAACAAGCCCCTTTTTCTGGTGTTATTCCTGCAATTAGCCCAAAACGCCGGGCTTATTTCGCTCCACACAGTCAATAAGCCCAAATTTCTGGCTTTTTTCAGGCAACAACCCCAGAATCCTGGGCTCATCGCCCTCCAGATCGTCAACAAGGCCAAATTTCTGGTGTTATCCTGGCAACATGCCCAAGAACCTGGCCTAGTTCTTTCCCCATTCCAAACAAGCCCAAGATCTTGGCGTTATCCCACTATCCATCCTGAATGCCCGACTCATCGCGCTCTACCCTGCCGACTAAGCCGCTTAGAGAATGTTCCGCGCACAGTACACCGGCACGCATTCCGTCTCCTGTGATACACCATTGAGAATGTAAA
>CALKAQ010000168.1 GCA_937983075.1 uncultured bacterium
CAGCCGGTCCTGGAGGAGACGCGGCGTGTCCTCGACGAGATAGCCTTCCAGGTTGTACTGCTTGGCCACGTCCCTCATCAGCTTGAACCGGCTCGGATCACGTTGGATCCGGGCGATGCGGGCAGCCCCGACGCCCTTGCCAGTCGAACCAATTCGCTGGTGCAGCTCCCCGGCCGTGCCGCCCTCCTCGCGCTCGAACGCGGGATCCAGCACACCCGCCTGCTCATCGATGAGCAGCCGGTGGTGGATGGTCGGATCGACTTGTTCAATCTCCCGAAGCTCCAGCGCCAAGGTCTCGGGGTTGACCAGCATGCCCCGGCCCAAGACCAGGATGGCATCGGGGTTCGTCCACCCGCAGGGGATGACCTGCATCTTCCAAACGCGGCCCTTATGTACGAACGAGTGCCCAGCGTTGGGACCCCCGACTCGTACGTGAACCTGGTAGCGGTTGGCGATGTGGTTGACGATAACGCCCTTGCCCTCCGAACCGTACTGCGCCCCGACTACTGCCAGGACATGACCTCGCTTAGCCATTGGTACCCTCCTCTTTCCACTCAGTCATTTGGCCCCAGGACGGGCCGACGCTGATATCGACCTTCATTGGCACCGCCAGCTGATCGGCGTAGTCGCCGAACCGTTCCATGCCCTCACGGATTACCGGGATTAGCTCCTTCTCCCTCCCTTGCGGTATTTCGAAGATGATCTGGTCGTGCACCTGCAGCAGCATGTGGCTATCGGTGCCGGCCAGCAGTCGGTCGAGCTTCTGGATGGCCAGCCGGATCATCTCGGCCACGGCCCCCTGGATCAGGTTAGATGAGGCCTTGCGGGCCGGGCTGTGCTCGTCATAGCGACGGACCCGGCCGGTGAACATCCGTATGTAGCCCCGCTCCTCTGCCACCTGTTCGGCCTTGCGAAGCAGGGCGCGAAAACCGGGGTAAAGCGAGTGATAGCGACGCAGGTATTCGGCCGCCTGCTCCTCCGGGATGTGCAGCTGCTCCGCTAGAGACTTGGCTCCGATCCCGTAGATGATGCCGAAGTTGATTCTCTTGGCCGCATCTCGCGGGATGTTGAGCATCTCGGCCGTCACCGAGTGGATGTCCAGTCCTTCCAGTAGGTTCTTGGCCATGTTCTGTTCGCGGGCGTAGTGAGTGCCCCACCGGATTTCGGCCTGGGAGTAGTCCGCACTGACCATGGTGTAGCCGGGCCGGGCTACGAATACGTCCTTTACCTTATAGACCTTTGAGTAGCGCGGCGCCGCCTGCAAATTCGGCTCGTAGCTAGATAGCCGCCCCGAGACGGTCCCATGTAGCAGAAAATGGGACCGAATGACCCCGTGTTCGTCACAAAGCTCCAAGTACGGCTGGTAGTAGGTGCCGTTCACCTTCGCCCATGCCCGGTACTCCAGAAGCTTGTCGAAGGCGGCTCGTCTGGGGTCGTCCTCCGGCAACATCACCATCAGTTCGTCGAGATACTTGCGGTTCGTGGACGGCAGTCCGAGCCACGCTTGGACCTGCTTCGGGCTGTCCGGGTTGAGTTCCCACCCGGCCATTTGCTGGATCTCGCGACGGGCCTGCTCCTTCATCCGCTCAGCCTCGGCCATGTAGCGGTAGATCAGGTCCCGATCCAACTGCATTCCCCGGATCTCCATCTTGGCGATGATCAGACAGTATTCGTTGACCTCTTGCCACAGGTCGTACAGCCGCCAGAGCCGGAGATACGGCACATAGAAGTCCCTGAGTTGCCAGGCCAACACCACGTCGCCGGCGGCGTAGGGTTCGACAAGCTCCGGGGGCAGCCGCCACAAATCGCCTTTGCCCAAGCCGTGCGCCTTGAGTATCTCGTCCATCTGGTCCTTCGTGTCCGCCTGTCCGAGGTATTTCTGGGCCAGAGTGGCGAGCGAGTAGTCGGTGGCGGGTTTGCCGCCCGACCGGTAGATGACCCGGCCCTGCTCATTTCGCTTGTACTCGTTCTCGTTCATCAGGTGGGCCGCCAGCATGGTGTCCTCGACCCGCTCTGGCAGGCCGAACCCGTCCAGCCACATGGCCTCGACGTCAAACTTGATATTGTGGTTTATCAGTTTCTTGCCCCGCAGGGCGCGCCACACGTCCTGCAGGCGGTCGAGCGGGAGGTTGCGGCCCTCCCCGTGGCGAAACGGCAGATAGGCGGCTCCAATTTCCGGGTGGTAGATAGCGATGCCGCAGATCCGGTCGCCCTTCCAGATGTTCAAGCCGGTCGTCTCGCAGTCAACCGCTACCTCGTCCACCCTGGAGACAGCTTCGAGGAACCGCCAGTACTTTTCGTCCACACAGTCAATCAGCACTTATACCACCCCGTAGGACGGGGGCGGAGCCAGTTGCCCCGCCCCCATGCGGCTCAAAACGGCACGGCATCGTTGTCGTCGCTAGCGGCGGCCGCCTCCTGGAAGGCGGTCACCTGCTGGGCAATAGCCGAATGGCCCGTAACCGACCCAGGGCCCTCGGGGTGCGGCAGGACCTGCGCGATGGTAGACCGCTTCTGATTGTTGTAGGTGTCGGTGACGACCTCAATCAGACAGCGGCGGTTGCGGGCCTGCTCCTTCTTGAAGGAGACCTTCTGGCCCGGCTGTC
>CALKAQ010000169.1 GCA_937983075.1 uncultured bacterium
GGACATGGGACGGCCCCCCGCCCGTGCTTCGTCGTAGAGGAACTCGTCGAGCCCCAAACTGGCTCCCAACAGGCCGCGCAAGGCCGTCCGCGTGATGAACGGATACGTGGCATGCGTCGCCGTCGTGTCGGGACGCCGGAAGTGCGCGAGCGACCCCTTCAGGTCGAACACCAAGACATCCAACGCCTATCCCCCGTCCCGTTGCAAATCGCCTTCCCTTACTACCACTCCTGCTTCTCCCACGGGAGCTCCCCTACCAACTTCAACCGGGGATCGATCCAGTAACGCACCCGCGCCACCTCGGAAGCGTAGTGGTTCACCCGGTCGACGAGGCGGGTCACGTCGAGCTTCACGCCGTCGAGCGACGTGGGGCGGTTGCCGCGCCGCCACTCCTCAGGACCGGGTTCAAGGCGGAGCGCGTCCTCAAGATAGCCGATGCGGAAGAACGGGTCGTTGTACTCGATGTGAAGCAGGAACAACGGTTGCTGGATGCCGCGGCCCCTGGCCTGACGATGCAGCGTCCCCTTCCACAGCGCTTCGAGGAGCAGGTCGAGGTCCCGCTGATCCATCCCGGTCTGCTGGGCGATGGTCGCGTTCACGATGGCCGGCATGACGAAGACGGCAAAAGGCACTAGGTACGTGGTCCAGATCGTCCCTTGGGTGGCTCCTTCTCCGTCTCCATCACCTTTTTCGTCCTTTGCGTCCCTGGACGGCATCACCACGGTGCCTTGGGTGTACACGCTCTCTACCGGGTGCAGTGAATGAGCCCACCCGAACTGCACGGGACCGGTGAGTTGGAAGTTGCTCTTCGACACAGAGTAGACGGCCCCGAACAGCCGCACATCGACGGCGGCGCGACAGAGCACCTCTTTCATGTCGTCCGAGTCGATGCCGCTTTGCTTCTTAATCTCCTCGGCGAGGCTGCCGCGGCCAAGGAGCGTCTTCCCGTCCTCCTTGAACTGCTTGCGGACGAAAACGTGATAGCGATGGTCCGGCCCGCCGTCGGGGTAGCGCGCCAGGATGTAGTCACGGACATCGCGCTTGATGCTCACGTCGGAAAGAGAGATCCTCCCGTCTTCTTCCCCGAACAGGCGGCGCGCGTCGCCGTCGTTCAACGGGTCGCGGTTCGGAATTCCGTCTTTCACACTTTTTACAAAAAGGATTTCTCCGGATCTCACTTCAAACGAGGACATCAGCTGCTCCCCCCACATTCAACTCTGTCTCATTGACAGCGTCCTCCGCTTTGTCGTCCGAAGACTGGAGCGAGTAACCCGCCCAGAAAGCAGCCATGAACGCGTCCCTTTCCCGCCGAATCTCGTCGCGCCGATGGCTGAACTCCATGAGCACCACTCCGGAGAGGCGCTCGAACCACTGCGGCAGAGCACCCTCGCGCCAGAGCCTCACCCGGTACTCGCCGAACTTCGCAAGGGCGCGCTGCCACACAACTTCGGGCGTCAGGTCACTCCCGAAGGTCATCACCCGATGCCTTAGGAAGTCCTTGCCCGTCTGCTTGTAGTACCAGCGACTGAATTGGCGCGTCAGGTGCCCGCAGGCAAAGCCGAGTTCTTCGACGTCTTCAAAACGCACCTGCTGTACGTCTCCGGCCAGCATGGCCTGCAACTCTTTCCAGGACCTCATCGACTCCCTCCCCTTCACGTCCGAAGTGGCGATTTCAGCGTGGAATGCGCGAATGAACTCGCGAAAGACCAAGTAGAAAAGGACTTCCATTCGGAGCTGCCGATACACGGCGGGCAAGTGGCGGGCAAGCGACTGCATGCGCGCCGCGGCGTTGGCGACGAAGCGTTCAAGTCCCAGCGGCCTTCGGTGCAAGACATCCGCCAGCGCCTGCCAGAGGTAGGGAGCGCCATACGCCGTCGCCAGTAGGTACGGCAGCGAACGGAATTGGTGCGACTCAATCGGCGTCAAGGTCAGCTCCAGTTGCCCCGCGGCTTCCGCCACGACCGCTGGCAGGCGGCCGCGCAACAGCTCGTCCAAAGCGCTCGCCACAGAAGGAACGACGTCTTCGATGACGGCACGCAGGTGCACGTCGCCGCGGCTCACGTCACCGGAGTAGTAGTAAAGCTGCAAACGATATAGCTGATCGTCCGCGAACTCGATGGGCAACCTGGCCTCGAAACCTGTGATGGTGTCGAGATGGCGCTGCACTGCGTTGTCTCGCTCCATCCGCATGCTCGAGACGCTGCGGACGAAGAACTCCCGATCGGCCTGATTCCCGAGGAATTCGTCGAGGACGGGGAGCGCAACCAAGCTGCCGTAGATCCGCTCCGGATCCGCCTTGCGATTCTCCCTCGCCCGCGCCGAGGCGACGGGGCTGAAGATCTCTTTGGTCAACCAGTTAGGCAACGTTTGCGCCAAACTCGAGAACACCTGGGCTCCGATGGTGAGGGAAGCGTAACACAAAGGGCAAAGGGCGACTCCCTCGACCAGGTGCTCGGTGTCCAAAGCGGCCGGCAGAGGCGCCGTCCATGTGACCGAGAACCAAGACCAAGCCTTCGAATAGATGGAGACGAGTTCCGCATCCGTTCCGCAAACGGAACACGCGCCGGCCCGCGAACCCATTTCCGCACCTTCGGCCGCCTTGGCAAGCCATACCCGCTCGAGAAGCCGCACAACATCCACACAGATGCTCCGGCCAGGCGACAACCGGCTTTCGCAAAGCACAATGTGCCCATTTCCGCCGTCGTAGACATAGGGCGAATTGGGATCCGATAGGTCGGCGATCACAATCACCGCTAAGCAGTTCTCGCCGTCGCGCGGGGTATAACGTGCAAACTCGGGCGCCAAAGCGGCGCTGATCTCGTCGATTACTGTATCGGGCCAACGGACGCCAACGGTACGAGGAACGCGCCCTTTCAAGAACTTCTTGACTTCGCCAGTGGCCCCTCGGAAGGCGCGGAAGTCCCCATCATAAACTATGTAAATGGGCGCCGGGTACCGTCCCTGCGGAGCACGGGGATTTCCCCTCGGAAGCACGAAGGGGATGCCGATCGCTCGCTCTTCGTCCGGTTGGAACCGTTCCGAGCGGCCGTCCGATTCCATGTGTCCCCACGAAGCGTCGGGGTGGGCCGCGACCTTACGGTCGCCGCCGTGATCGGCGATTTCCACGACAAACACGCGTTGAAAGAAGTTGCGCGCCCGCACGTCCGTGACGTCCGAGACTTGCCGTAAGAGCTCGAGCGGCTCCGCGCCCCCTTCCACAAAGGGGCGGCCCAAGCGGATCAAGCTTTCGACCAGCACAGCGCACACGCTCCTCGAATTCAGGAAACATGGGATTTCGGAAATTCAGCGATCCGCCCGGTTCTTCTCCGGCTCTGCCGATGCCCGGTAATCGCCATCGTCTCGCTCCCGCAGGAACTCATTTCCTCAAGGGAGCTGACCAATCCTCCCACATCACCCGAGCCGCCGGATGTACTCGGCGACGAGCTGCGTCTGCTCCAGGCCGCGTGCGGTCGTCTCCACCCGCATGGGCAGGGCGTCACCGGCAGTACCGTAGCGGACACCGATCACCCCTCGCTCCGGATCGAGGATCCGCACCCGCTCGCCCTGATGCATCTCCTCGGCGTAGCCGACGAACGACACGCAAGAGATCTGGCAAAGCCGGTCGACGTACCGCTCCCAGCCGCGCGGCCGCTTATGCGGCTTGTTCTCGAAATGTTTCTTTTTCTCCGGGGGCAGCGGCGAAGTCTCAGGCCACTCGACCGGCTTGCCGGCGACCGTTTGCTCCTGGGCGGCCCGGTAGAGCAGGAGGCCGGCCGGCGACAGATAAACGTACCCGTCGTCGCCATCCTCCACCAGGGTGCGCAGCGCAGGCTCCCGGTTGAGCCAGGACTCCACCTCTCCCGGCCGGCGCGGCTCCTCCTCGATCCACTGGAAGAACTCCTTGTTGCGCGCGGCGAACGCTGTATCCCACGCCAAGGGGAGCTGGGGCAGTGTGACGAGCTCATTGTGCAGCTCGTGAATGTACACCACCTCGACCTGCAAGAGCGCTCCCAGCAAGTTGAGGTAGGCGATCTCCGCCTTGAACCCGCCGGTCGCGCAGATGATGATGCGCTCCCCCGTGTTGGCCAGGCGGCTCTGGCGGATCAGACCGCACGTAAGGTCAATCAGCGACTTCAGGCCCCGGGAGAAGTTCCGCGCCCCGTAGCCGAGCTGGGCGATCCGCTTCAACTCCACACTGCGGCAGCGGCGCTCGTAGTAGGCCGCCAGGCGCTCGGCGCAGAAAGCGCCGTCAGGCGTGTCCGAGTGGAGCAAAACGATCCGATCGCCCGGCCCTACCTCCAGCCGGCTCAGGGTGTTCATCTCGGCGCTCGCCTTCACCGGATCCGCCTGGCGCAGCCATTCGTCCACCACCTTGACGTCCGGATACTCCGCCCCGCCCCCCGGACTCCACTTCCAAGGCCTATCCTTTCCCGTCAACAAGGAAGTGCCCACGCTGCAAATCAACATCCGGCGCATCGAACGCACCTCCCAATGCAGAGGATACAGTGACAAAGGGAACCGCGCACGGATAACAACGTTGCCGCCGCAACCGCACACACTACGAATTCCAGACACTCGACACAGCGGCCGGGACGACGATCCGTTCCGGAGAGAGCTCGATGCCGTAAGCGGAGCTTCCCTCCCACGGGATGCGGGCCACCCGAAAAGCTCGGCGGCCCGGCCGGTCGCCCACAATCCGGTTGATCTTCGATACGGTCTCCCGGAACGCCCGGAGACGATCCTCCACCGTGCTCTCCGACTTCGACCAGCGTGAGAGCGTCTCGAGGCGGTGGTCCTTGAACCCGCCGAGCGCCACAAGCTTCCGCAGAGGCTGATGCAAAAGGGCTTCCTGCACCTCGGCCACGGGAACGAAGCAACGGTCGCAGCCCGGGCATTCGGGCAGGCAGCGAGCCCGCCGGGCTGCCAGGGCGACATAAACCACGCGGGCGAGCGCCGGCAGACGGAGATGATTCTCGCCGATGAACACCTCGAGCGCGTTGCCGATGCGCAGGAGGGGCGGCTCCTTGAGATGAGACAACTCCTCTTCGACCCGGCGGACGAGCTCGCTGTAGCTCGACGGGCTGCCAGGTACATTCAGGACATCGAGATGCTCCCGCAAGAGTGCCACGGGCACCTCCACTAGCTCGATCAGCCCAGGGGGCGAACCCGGGGGCGGATAAAAAAAGCCGCGGTCCGCTTCAAGGTGGGGCGGGACGAGGACGTGAAAGAGCCGGTCGCCTTCGCGCCCGTAGAACTGGAGTGCCAGCGCCAGGTAGGGACCGATGGTCTTTCGGGCCCCGGCGAGGGAGCAAAAGAGGCGGCGCGAAGGGTCGGCGGCTTGGTCCCGGATAAAGCTCAGCAAGGTGTCGGCAACGAGCTCGTTATCCTCGCGCGTGCGAATGTCTTCGAGGGGTCGATCTGCGTTGAGCCGCAGCCCAGCGGGGGCGTCGGCCGCGCGGCCGAACACCTTTGTCTGTACCTCCGGCGGCCGTAGGCCGTACTCGGCGAAGAGACGGTAGAGCGCGCCCCTTCCCCCGTCGATCAGGGTGCGCTCGATCACGCTGGCCCCTCCGCTTGTCGTCCACATGTAGATCTCGTCGATCGGCTCCCCACGTTCGCAGGCAAGGGCGTACACGGTCTCGGTAACGACTTGCGGCGACAAACCGACGGAAATGACGAGCACACCTCTGGAGCGGGACCGCGGGCGGGGTCGCCGTCCCGGCTCCCCTAGCGATCGCTGTTCGTTCAACGTCAAACCCCCGGTGCTTCTGATTCCTCTTACACTCCCGCCTGCTTGCGCAGCTCCGCCTCGACGGCTTCGTCCGGCGCCATGCGGCCGTAACCCGCCGCCGTCTTGGCGCCCGCCCCCGCCCAGTCGAGCGCCCCGGCCAACCAATCCATGACACGGTCGAGATCCTCGCCGGTGACGTTCCCGGCCGGGATCACCCCGAAGAGGAACCGCGCGCCTTGTTCCGTCGTCAGGAAGAAGACGGGGACGGGCGACCGCCAGTCGCCGGGCGGGTCGTCCTCGGTCCAATTGGCGTAGTGGGGCGTCA
>CALKAQ010000170.1 GCA_937983075.1 uncultured bacterium
GTGAGGGACAGGGCGGCATGGATGCAATGCTTGAGCAAATGGCTCGCTTGTTGGGATCCGACGCAACATCGGTACGGGAATTGTCTGCAGCTGCTTGGCTGCTTTCTCTCACCGACGGCCGACGTGTCGTCATCAAGCGAGTGCCACGGCAAGAAGCGCGTGATTGGCGTCCCGGCAGACCGTGGACCGAGCTCGTCGCGATTGATTTTCTGTCCAGTGAAGGGCTGTCTGTTCCCAAGCTGCTCGCCGCCGATTTGAATCATGGCTGGCTTATCCGGGAATATGTCGAAGGCCGTCCGCTCCACTTGCTTGTTGACGAGCCGACGTTTGCGGTTTACCGCGCGTTGGTGCACCATCTTGAGCATATCGAACAAGTGCTGCAGGCGCATCGACATGAGCTCGACGGCATTCGGTGGTGGGATCTGCAGCGAGGTTCGGATCCGCTGTGGTGGGCGCAACGATTGGAAAGCCGCCTGTCACCGCAGGTGCGCGGTGCCTGGCGCGATTTGGCGGTCGAAGCGGCAGCAGGCGCCATTCAACTCGGACCGCTCGACGTGCAGGCCGCCAACGCGCTTTGGGACGGAGAGAAAACGTGGTTGATCGATTGGGCGACCGTTGGGCAGGACTACCGTGAACGGCGGCTCGTCGCTTATGCTCAAGCTGCGTTTCCTACCCCTGTCACGCTGCTCGATGAGGCGGCTTATCAGCGGCACGCGCGGGAATTCGGCGCCTCAGCTGCCCGCTGTCTCGCATTTTGGGACTTGGCGTTTTGGGGGACGGCGTGGGTGCGAGCTCAAACAGGCCAAACGGATTCGGAAGCGAACGTTCAAACCATCGCGGCGATGTGGCGCCGTCACCGCTTGAATGACGCGCGGATTGCCGCGGTGCAATCCGGGCTGATGCTTGAGCCGTAGGTGTGGGAGAAGGATTCATTGCCGGATTGTGGTAAAGTAGACGGTAGCACAATAAAGGCGGTGATCCTTTATGAGTGAATGGAAGCCCCGCGGCCGGGACGTCGTCATTGGCGATGTACCCTGGCTTGCCCGTATGACGGATAAGGCACGGGCGAAAGCCGACGGCACCATCGGCGAGTACATTTTTCCTTGTCCGATTGATCAGCGGCTGTTGAATGAAGCCGGCATGACGGCGGAGGAATTCATGCAGCTCGCCGTTGAGATTCAAGACGACGAAGCGCTGGCGGCCGAATTCAAGCGGCGTTCGGGCCGTGACGATTGGAGCGGCTTTGAAATTCCGCCGCCGCGGGGATAATTCGTGATAATCCGTGCGATTCATTCCAACGCCCACCGGGAAATGCCGGTGGGCGTTTCGTTGTCAACCGGCGAACCGCCTCCACATGTCACCCAGGTCGGCGGCTTGGGCTGCGGCTCCCGGTTTATCCTGAATGTTGACATAAGCGTTCAGCTGAGCGAGAATCCGCTCAAAATCTTGGATGTCGGTATAGGTGTTGTTAAAGGATATCCAGGGCTTGCGACGCGTCCATTCGCTTTGGATGCGATCGAGCGTCGTTTTCGCCTGATCCCATTCTTCATTGATGATTTCCGCCATTAGTTTTTCCATGTAGCCGTCGACCGGGGAATCGAATGAAGTCATGCTGCCGATAATGGAGAGAACGATCAGGAAGGCGATGCCCGAAACGATGTAAAGATTTTTTTCATTGGTTTTCCCGCCTTGGATTCGTTTCCTTCGGTTCTTTTGCTTTGCCGGTAACCGGTGTGTCGCTGATGTCTTGGTCCTCAGGCAGACCATCGAGATCATCCCGCAGATCGACGTATAGGTTTCCTTGCGTGTCGATTTCGGCGTAATAAACGTCTTCGATCCGATGATTTCGCCCTTCAATTTGCTCGCGCAGCCACTGTTCGGACAGATTGAGCTGCTTCAAGTTCGCATGAATGATATGGCCGTCCATGATGAGCTCGGTAGCCAGGCCCTTGTAGTCGGTCGGGATTTGCAGATCGGCCGGTGTTAAAGGCTGCAGCTGGGACTTTTTTAATACGGAAAGTTTTCCGTTTGGCTCCAAGACGGCGAATTCGACGTCCGCGATGTTAAACGAATTGAGCTCCCTCAGCTGCGCTCGCAGGTCATCGATGCTGTAGTTGAGCTGTTCCAGATTCGATTCCAAAATTTGGCCGTTTTGAATGACCACCGTCGGTTCGCCGACAATTTTCATCCGCCAATTTCGGCTGTGGACCGTAATAATGCCTAGGACCAAAGTGCCTAAGGTCCAAGTGAGCAGTCCGGTCCACGTGGGGATGGCTTGAGTGCTCAAGTCCACCGTCAGGCTGGCGGCTATGCTGCCGATGGTAATGCCCGTGATGTAGTCGAAAAAAGTGAGTTGGGAAATCTGCTTTTTGCCCATCAATTGGGTCAGGATGAGCAGCGAGAAAAAGGCGAAGATGCCTCGTAAGAAGACAATCAGTGGTTCGGGCAATACGATCACGCTCCTCGGGTTCGTCTACGGATAACTTGCCCGAGGAGGGCATGGTTCCATGAGAAGGCGCCCGACGGAACGAAATCCGCTGGGCGCCTGTGGGGCAGGAAGGACGGCCTGTCGGCCGTGGTGTGGATTAGAACGGTGACATGCCGGGTGCTTGGAAGCCCGGAGTCGTTACGAGCCGGAATATCGTAGGACCATAAGCGATCGTTACAATGATCACCGTCGCGACAACCCACGGCTTGAAGCGATCGAGAATCGTCGGCATGTTCGGCTCGTCCTGGAGCGGTACAGCGACCGGAACTTCCGGCACCTCAGTGGTGCGCGGTGCCCGTACCCACGTCAAGATGAGGTTGATGAAGAACAACGTGCCGCTGATGGTCAACAGGACACCGCCGATAGCCGCCAAGCGCGTGGGGTTGACCCATTCTTCCAAGAAGTACGTCGATGCGCCGAGCGCCGTACGTCTGGGTGCGCCCTCGATACCGGCCCAGCTCATGCCGCGTGACATGAACGCCATGCCGAAGAACCAAAGCCATGTCTGAACGAGAGCGAGTTTGCGGCTCCAAAGCTGTCTTTCTCTCAAGTGCGGAATGAGCCAGTAGCTGATCGCCATGAACGTCAGGGCCGTAGCCGTGCCTACCGTGAGGTGGAAGTGGCCCGGTACGAACAACGTATTGTGCACGACCAAGTTCAAGTTATACGATGCGTTGACAAGACCGCTGATCCCGCCGAGAGAATAGAGCACCATCGCAAGCAGCTGGCCGGTAACCGAAGGATCGTTCCAAGGCAGAGCACGAATCCAACCGAAGAGGCCACGGCCGCCGCGAGCCCGTCCGCCCGTTTCGATCGAAGCGAGCACGGTGAACGCCGTGATCATGCTCGGCATGAAGACAGCGAAAGTGAGCAAGGCATGAACGGCCTTGTAGCCTTCCGATACACCCGGGTCGAGGAACTGGTGGTGGAAGCCGACCGGCAGCGAGAGCGGAATGAACAACAAGAACGAAAGACGTGCCAGCGGTTCACTGAACAGCTTGCCTCCGACTTGCCGCGGCAGCAGGAAGTACCACGAGATGTATGCCGGCAACAGCCAGAAGTAGACGATCGGGTGACCGCTGAACCAGAACAGCGTCCGGCTGAACAGCGGATCGACGCCGTCAGTCCAACCGAGCGACCACGGGATCAACAAGAACAGGAATTGAACGACAATCCCCACCGAGGCGAGACCCCACATGATCACCGTCGTCAGGGCGCCGAAGGTCATGAGAGGCGTACGCTTGTCGGGGTTGTCGCGGCGCCAGCCCAAGTACGTCATCACCATGTTGGCCAAGAGCAGCAAGGTTCCGACGACGATCAGGGCCAGACCGATGTAGTAAGCCGGATGTGCCTTCAGCGGCGCATACGACGTGTAGAGCACCGATGCCCGGTTGGTCAGCAAGCTCCAGTCGACCATCAAGAGACCAACCAACATGACGCCAAACGTGATCCACGACAAAGTACGGGAATGCATCGGACGTTCCAAACCGTACGAGGTGACGAACGTCAAGAACCCGGCAATGAAGAACGTCGTGAAGACGAGTACGTTAAACACGCCGTGGATCGAAAGACCTTGATAGTAATGCTTAATCAGCGGGATGGCGTCGTAAAGGTTGATGCCCGCGTGTTCCATCCCTTGCAAAAAGCCCATCAGGATGCCTACGGCCAAATGGGCGAAGCCGATGGCGATATACCATAGCGTCAGCCGTTTTTCCGGACGTTCGAGTCGGTATGCAGTCTCGGCAGCCATTTCAGGAACCTCCTTTAGCGTTCTTCAACGATCACTTTGCCCGCCATGAAGTGGTGGCCGATGCCGCAGTATTCGTGGCATGCGAACACGTACTCACCGGGCTTGTCGAAGGTGTAGGTTGTTTCACCCATCTGGCCGGGAATGGCCATCATGCTGACCGTGGTGTCCATGATTTTGAACCCATGGAGAATGTCTGCCGCGTGTACGTAAAAAGTGACGGTCGAACCTACCGGGACCCGAATCTCATGCGGATCGAACGCCCAAGCGCGGGCAACCAGGTTGACCTCGTAGCGGTCAGGAGCCAATTCACGGATCCAGCCGGCATCGGGCGTCGGTGCAGCCGTCGCTACCTGGGCCATCCGATTCCGTATGCCGGGAATTTCAACACCGAGTGCGAGGGTACTGATCGCAATGGCGATGATGAAAACGATCATTAAGGCGCCGGATAGAATGATCCATGCTCGTTCGTATCGATGGATATGCATCGAAATCACCCTCTCAAGAGCATCATGATGTAGATGGCACCCCATAGAGAGACCAAGATGCCGGCGTAAATGAGCAAGATGGCAAGCGTTCCCTTCGGGGTTTCAGTATCCGCTTTGACGTCGGCAGCCGGAGCAGTGGCGGCCCGAGTTTCCATGATTTCAGCAGCTTTGGCTTTCATGGCGAAATGTCTCCTTTCCAAAACTTTGCATTACGGATAACACATGAACAGGTGAGCGGCTTGATAGGCAAGACGAACCGCACCTTCCGCGTTCGCCTCTTTGCGCAGCAAAGCAATGTCCCGCGTTAATGTTTCGAGATCCAATTGCCGGGCGTTGTACCTTGCCCGTGTAACCCCCTGGTCATCGACCAAGACGAGCGTCTGGTCATAGACGAACTTCAGTTCGTCATCGGTTTCAACGGGATCTTCAAAATAGATGCGCATCCCGCTCCCGACTGCGAGCTTGACGGTGACCCACGGCCCTGTCAGCAGGTAAGTTCCCGGTCTTTGAAACAGTTCGTAGCGCTCTGCGAGATGTTGCAGCACCGTTGGGTCATCGTGCTCCGGATCGACCGAAATCATGGCAATGTCGATTTCGTCCGACCATCCACGCGCTTCCAGTTCGTCGTAAACTCGTGCGAGCTGATCGATGGTTTTCTCCGTGTTGTCAAGGTCACGTGCCGCTCCAACCGTGTATAGCGTCAACCGCCCCCTTTCAAGGGGAGAGTAAGTTTCTCCCCGGTGGTCCGTGAGTTCGAATACCGGTATCGGGTCGAGCAGCGGTAATACTTGTACCGGCCGCCCGATAGTGAAATACAGCGTTCCCCCGATGAAAAACACCAGGAGGAAGTAGCCAGCCATTTTGAACCAAGCTTTCATAAGAACCAACCCCCTTTGTCTTCAGCAGCAACGTGGGGCCGCTGCTCGGTTCAATGATGGTGGTGATGCTCCTCCGTATCCATTCCGCCTGCGGCTTGGTGCACCGGGACTGCGAGGCGGACCGGGGAACGGTCTTCGAAATACAGATCGAGCAAGACCGTGTCGCCTTCGTGCAAATCCTCGTTCAAGCCGATCAGCATGATGTGCAGTCCGCCGGGTTTGAGCTCAACGGTTGCATGGGTCGGAACGTCGACGACGCCGACCTCTTGCATGCGCATCACTTGGTTGATCTGCCCGTTTTCGTCGGTGAACACCTCAAATGACGTTTCGTGCAGTTCCACCGTTTGGGCGATGCGAGTGCGTGCACCGACGAGGCGTTCAGCGGCATCGCTCGGATTGTGCAGCTGCATGTAGACCGCACTGTTGCCCCCGGCGATGCCCGGGCGAGCCCATGCACCTTCCACCGTTGTCGCCGGCAGCTGCGAATCGTATTCATGGATGATTTGGCGCAGGTCTTCGGCGATCAGCTCGGGATCGGTGTTGAACATGTAAGCCGCTCGCAGCAGACCAGCCGGGTCAATCAAATACGTGAGCGAGGAGTGATTGACCCAATAGTGTTCTGAATCCGGAATTTCTTCGATTTCAACAAAGACGCCGTATTTCTTGACGATGTCTTCGGTTTGGGCTTCATCGCCCCACAAGCCGATAAAATCGGGGTCGAACCCTTCAACGTACGTCTTCAGCGTTTCAGGCGTATCGCGTTTGCCATCGACGGTTACAAATACGAACTGTACCCGATCGGCCAGCGGACCGAGATATTCCTTGACCAACGTGTTGTAGTACAGCGATGCCGGACAGACGTCAGGGCAGTGCGTATAGCCAAAGAAAATCATGACGGCGTCGCCGATTTGGTCGCTCAGCCGATACGGATTGCGGTTGTGATCGATGAGTTCAAAATCCGGAGCCGTGCGCGGCGGTGTCAAAACCAGCCCGTTAAGCGTCGACGCCATGGTTGCCGGCGGATCGGTGTCGCGGTCGCCTTCAAAGTCCGCCGGCGAAGACTGCGAGGTAAACCAATCGACGATCTGCGGCGCCGCAAACACGCCCAAGGACAACGCAAGCAAGGCAACGATGGCGGTGATGGCTCTGCGAATCGTGGACGGCACGTCGACTCCTCCTTCCCTTTAAACGAACGGTTGCAAGAGACGGGACAGCGTTCCCGTCAGCAAAACACCCGACATCACCAAGATCAGCACGCCGCTGACACGCTCGATCCAAGGCAGCCAACGGTTGATCCGCTGCGAATGGGCGAGAAAGCGATCGAGGCCGAGCGTTACGGCGAGGAACGGAATGGCGAGTCCTCCCGCATACGTTGCCAGCAACGTCGTACCGTAGGCGGCGGAACCTTCCGATGCCGCCAGTGTGAGAATGCCGGCCAGCAGCGGCCCGATACACGGACTCCAGCCCGCAGCGAATGCCACACCGACAATAAAGGCCCTGCCGTATCCTGCGGGGCGTTGACTTGGTGTAAAGCGGGCTTCACGATTCAGTCCCGGTATGGACAGCACGCCCAGCATCTGCAGTCCAAGCAGAAGCAAGAAGACGCCGCCGATCCGGGCAATCCAATCACGGTGGTTGTGCAGGAAGTCGCCGACCAGTCCGGCGGAAGCCCCCAGTGCGACAAAAATGAGACTGAACCCCGCTACGAAAAAGAGCCCATTCAAGAATGCCGTTCGTCGCCCGTAATGGAGACGTTGTCCCGCCTCGTTGCGTTGGAGACTGACGCCGCCGACAAAAGCGACGTAAGCGGGAACAAGGGGCAGCAGACAAGGCGACAAAAAGCTTAAAATGCCGCCGCCGAACGCCAACAGAACCATGGAAGCGGCGATCGGTACCGTTTCTGGGCTTGCCTGCAGCGTTTCGCCGGCGAGGACCGCTTCGATGATCGCCCGGTTCTCATCCGCCAACGGCTCAAAGGCGCCGATCCAATGGTAGGCGATGTTGCCGTTTTGGTCGATGAGAATGGAATCCGGTACGCCGAAGGTTTGGAATGCCCGCATAAATTTGCCTTTTTCATCGGCAACGTTGGGGAAAGTGACCCCTTTGTCGCGCAAGTACTCGGCTAGGGTTTCATCGTCGGCCGCTGTATCCAAATTGACGCCGATGAGATGCAAACCTTGCGGACCGTACTCCTGATAAAGCTCCTCCATCAGCGGAGTTTGGGTAGGACATACCGTGCACCATGTTGCCCAGCTGTAGAGCAGGACAGGTTCGCCGCGGAAATCTTGCAGATTCATGACCTGATCGCTGAACAAATAAGGCGCATCATAGCCCGGAGCCGGACGTTGGCCGTTCGTTCCGGACGCTTCGACCCACCCTGCGGGAATCGCCAGAAGTCCGATCATCCATGCGATCAGGCAGATGAGCCATCGCTGGTAGAAAACCGGCAATCCTTTCCTTTCTCGCATCATGGTTCACTCCAGAGGCGGCGCCGAGCCCTTGGCTCGACGGTGTCCCACCTGATCCTTCGTACTTTGAATGTATAAAAGGGGCGACAGCAGGGGGTATAGCTCGAAAGGACTAGGACAAATCACTTCCCAAAGGGGGCTGAATGCGCAAACCCGCTTCAGAAAGGCGTTTTTGGCGGGTGGCAAAAAATGACTCATCACAAAAATCGGGTCAATTGTGCTTAAAATAGAGTTAAATGACCCGAACGGCTACCGGTATGATTGTCCCAAACTTTTTGTACGATCGGCCCTGGATTATGCATTCGGGAGCCTCGGACGCTGACGGCGCTGCAGCGTTAAAGGGCCGTTGCAGCGGGCGTTGCCGTGGTGTTGGAGCGGTGGGGGTGCGAGCATGGCCTGCAACGTTTCAAGGCGCGACGCGCATCGGTTATACTGAAAGCAGGGAATTGGAGGCAACATGGATGTCGCAGCGCAAGCTTAAGCTTTTGCGGAGAATCGCCATATTGGGACCCGGAGTTATCGCCGGGTTGTTTGAAACTTTGCGCCATCACTATCTGGACGACCGGTTGCCTGGCGCCTACGGCAATGCCGCTACGTTTCTTTTGGTGGTCGTCACTTCGGCTCTGGTGATCGCTCAGCTGTTCCGCAGCCTGGATCGCATTGAGGATCGCTTGCGAGCCGAACAGGAACACAACATTCTGCTGCGTGAACGTGACCGAATCGCCCAAGATCTGCACGACAGCTTGGGCCAAGGTCTTTTTTTTCTCGACGTGACGTTGGATGATGCCTCCCGCGCGACGGGCTGCAAGATGTCTTGTCCGGCCGCCGCTTATTTAAAACAGGCGAAGGAAGGCGTGGATGATCTGCAGCGATCGCTGCGCCAGGCGATTTATCGGCTGCGTTCTACCCAATCGCAGGAGGACTTTCTGCTCAACGTGCGTCAATACTTAGATCAAATCGCCGAGCAATCGGGCGTCCGTATCGATGTTAAACGCCTTGAACACAACTGCCGGGAAGACTGTCCGAATTTGGAAATCGGGATGACCCGGATTTTGCAGGAAGCCGTGTTCAACGCGGTACGGCACGGCAATGCTCGAAGGGTTGCCGTTGATCTTCGCAGCGATGACTGCGGAGATACGTTGGTGGTGGAGGACGACGGCCAAGGCTTCGATCCGGCACGTGTGCCGGGAGAGGCCGAAGGGCATTTCGGTTTTTCGATGATGCGATGGGAAGCGGAGCGGTTGGGAGGAACACTAACCGTGGAGAGCGCACCGGGCCGCGGGACGACCGTTCGTTTTGAGCGGCCTCGAGAGGGGAATGACGATTGAGTCGTACGATCCGAGTACTCATAGCGGATGATCATGAGCTGGCCCGCAAGGGCATTCGCACGATTTTGCAGCGCGATCCGGTGTTTGAGGTGGTGGGCGAGGCGGCGAACGCCTGGGAAGCGGTGGAGCTCGCCCGCAAGCTCCGGCCCGATTTGGTGCTGATGGACATCCGTATGCCCGGCAACGGCCTCGAAGCGACGCGGGAAATCAAGGCGGAGCTGCCCGACGTTTCCATTGTTGTCGTCACGGTGTCGCACGACGTCCACGACTTCTTTGAGGCGGTGCGGCGCGGGGCGCAAGGATATTTGTTGAAAAACCTTCCGGCCGATGAATGGACGCAATACTTGAGAAGCATCGTCAACAGCGAAGTGCCGTTGTCACGCACCGTCGCTGAGCGCATTTTGCGCGAAATTCAGGCGGCCATCCCTGCTGCCGGTTCGGTGGTCCAGGATGTGCTGACACAGCGCGAGCGGGAAATCTTGGCGGAAGTCGCACGCGGCGCAACGAACCGAGAGATTGCGGAGAAACTGAACATATCCAAATACACGGTGAAAAACCACGTGAAAAACATTCTCGAGAAGCTCAATTTGGACAATCGGACCCAATTGGCCCGTTTCGCCATTGAAAATCGTCTGGAAATCACCCGGTAGCCTCGCCGCATGGCGACTCGTCCTCGGCCGATCGTTTGCCCATCCGCCGCATGCTCTACAGCTGCTCCAAAGCGGCGAGCACCTCATCGACGTGGCCTTTGACTTTCACCTTGCGAAACACTTTGCGGAGAATACCGTCAGGCCCGATGATAAAGGTGGAGCGCTCAACCCCCCAATACTTGCGGCCGAACATGCTTTTTTCCACCCAGGCGCCATAGGCTCGGATGGCCTTGGCTTCTTCATCGGACAGCAGGGTATACGGAAGCGCGTGCTTCGCCTTGAACTTTTGATGCGACGCCACGCTGTCCGGGCTGACTCCGAGCACCACGGCGCCGGCCGCTTGAATCCGCTCGATACGATCGCGAAAATCGCACGCCTCTCGAGTACATCCCGGCGTATTGTTTTTGGGGTACATGAACAGTACGACGGTCCGCCCTGCGAAATCCGCAAGCCGTACGATCTCG
Source organism: uncultured bacterium (assembly GCA_937983075.1). Lineage (GTDB taxonomy): Bacteria > Bacillota > Limnochordia > DTU080 > JAAYLA01 > CALKAQ01. The sequence continues at coordinate 10,512 of CALKAQ010000170.1, forward strand.
CCTTGATCATTCGGCAAGGCAAAATCGGGAGCCGGATCGCCTTCCGTCACACGCTTTTCCGGACTGTCTGCCATGGGACTCACCTCTCGTGCTCAGATTCGCCATGGGGCACCGTACTCCTGGAAGATGTTTCGGTGTCAGGGGCAAGGCAAGATGGATTGTTGCAGGAATTTATTTGTGGTGAGTGGTATTCAACGACAACGAAGGAAGGTTCGAAAAAGTCCGTCGAACCGGACGCCCCCGATACAGAAAGGTGATGATCATGCTGCGGAACAAACGGAGTCTCGCATGGCTCGGCGCGATCATGGCCGTTGTGGTGTTGGCGGCGGCAAGCGCTCAGGCTGCCGACATGTTTGGCGACGCGCCGTCGGGCGATCCAGGCTTGCGGCTGACCGGCCTGCTTTTGACTTGGCAGCGCGATCCGACGACAACGATGACCATCGATTGGCATTTCGGACCCGTGGACGCGAACACGGTGACGCCGGCGCCGCTTCTCGCTTATCGGGCGAGCGGCGACGATGACTGGAAAGTCGTCGAGGGCACGGTGGATCGTCAGACGCTGGAATCACGCGTGATCCACCGGGTTGAATTGACCGGTTTGCAGCCAAACACGAAGTACGAATTTCAGATGCTCGGGCACGACAAAGTTTATCACTTTTATACGATGCCCGCGGACCTCAGTGAGCCAATCCGCTTTGCCGTCGGCGGCGACACGAGGCACTCCCAGGCCATGCTCGAAAAAACAAACCGGGTGTTTGTTCGGTACGATCCCCACTTTATCGTTTGGGGCGGCGATTTGGCTTACGCCGACAATTCACGGCACAGCGACTGGCACGAATGGTTCCAGGGAATCCTCAACACTTTGGTGACTGAGGACGGTCGGGTCATTCCGGTCCTCAACGCCATCGGCAACCATGAAGTGAATGAGTTCTACTGGTTCGCTCATTCTGGCTATGAACCGACCGATGAATGGCGCAACCGCATCGGAGGCCTATTTTACAATCTCCTCGCGTTCCCGGGGCATCCCGGATACGGCGTCATCGATTTCGGCGATTATTTGAGCCTCATCTTCCTCGATACGGATCACGGCGTTCCGATGGAGGGCGAGCAGACCGAGTGGCTCAAGCAGGTGCTCGCCGAACGGGAGCACGTGCGGTATAAGATACCGGTTTACCACGTACCGGGGTATCCTTCGCATCGGGAATTCGACGGCGAAGTTCGTCGGCGGGTGCGCGAGCTTTGGGTGCCGCTGTTCGAACAGTACGGGGTTGAAGTGGCGTTTGAACACGATGACCACCTGTACAAGCGTACGGTGCCGATTCGCGGCAATCAGCCGCACCCGGAAGGGATCGTCTTCATCGGTGATGGTGCTTGGGGCGTCGATGTTCGTTCGTCTCACGATGTCGAGACGACTTGGTACTTGGACAGAGCTGCTTCGGTGCGGCACGGAATTCTCGTCACGCTGTACGAGGATCGGCACCACTACCTGATGGTTGACGAGGACGGCAACGAGTTCGATGAGTTCGATCCTCGCCCCGCCGTACGCATTGAAGCTCCGGTATGGTCGGGGCAAGCGCCGCTCGACGTCGCGTTCACGGCACTGGCGACATCGTTTGACTTCAGCCAGTTCAACAAATTGACGTTGGGTGTCGATGGTTTCGAGTACGGGGCAGGCATTGCGTCCTATGAGTGGGATTTGGGCGATGGTGATTTCATCCCGGGTGACTCTCAGATCACGTACACGTTCACCGAAAACGGCATCTACCATGTGCGTGTACGCGTGCAGGACACCTTTGGCAACACTGCCGTTTCCGAGCCGTTGATGGTGGTTGTGGGCAATACGGCTCCGGAGCCGATGATCGAAAATCCGCCGTTCGGCGCGATTTACGTGCCAGGACGCACAATCGTGCTGCAGGGCGCCGCCCATGATGAAGAAGACGGCATCTTGCCGGATGACGCTCTCCGGTGGGAAGTCATGCTGGAAGGATCGAGTCCGGCGCTGCCCAATGAACGCCTCGTCTTCCAAGCGAGCGGCAACGCAGTCGAGTTCAACATCGGCGCCGAGGACTTTGGCTGGAACACCGATGGTTCGTACCTAGTGCGTTTGGTCGCCACGGACAGCGAAGGTCTTGCCGACGCCGTTGAGCAGCGTGTTCGCTTTGTACGCCTTCAGGCTGAAGCGGCAGACGTTCTGGCGTCAGTGAGCATCCGACCGACGGACGATGAAGACGGTGAGAAGCACGTTGTCCTTGCCGAACAAGGGGCATACATTGCTTTCCGGGATGTCAATTTGACGGGGCAGACGATGGCGTTCGTACGTGCCAAAGCACCGCAGGGCGGATTGCTTGAGCTGCGCCTTGACGGGCCTGACGGCGAATCCATCGCCATTGCACCTGTTCCGCCTGGCGACGAGTGGCAAGCGGTCATGATGCCGTTCACGGCACCGGTCGCAGACGTACACGACTTCTACGTCGTTCTTGTGTTGTTGCACCAGGGACACGTAGAGCTCAACTGGATTCAGCTCATTGGACCCGGCTTGCCGTAAATGACACATGGATCAGCCAGAGCAGGGCGTATCCCGGTCGGTACCGGCCGGGATACGCCCTGCGCACGGCAGCGTGGTACCCAATAACTGGAGTCTCATCGTCCCGAGCCCCTCTCCGCAAAAGGAGGGGGGCTCTTCGTATGCAACCTTACGAACGAGAGCACACATCCTCAGCCTCGACGTCGATCCGCTAGTGAAGGAAGCTGTCAAGGTCTATCCGTATGGCCGTGATCAGTCCGTTGAGTAACGGATGAGTCGGACGGGAGCGTATGCAGGACGCATCTCCGATCCATCCGGCGTACGGAATCGGCAAGTTCTCACCACGACAAAATTGGCATGCCGCGGGCATGCCTGGTCTGCTTGCGCGCCCGGGCGATTGGGTGCCAATCGTACGTCTATTCTTCTACGGCATCGAATTTCGCCGTCAGTGTGAGCAGCATGACGCCGCTCAGGTGATTGCTCAAATGGACGTTGTCCTGAGGAGGCTCGCTCCAGTCGGGGCCATGGATGCCATCCGGTGAACGGGCAGCCCAAGCCGAATCGGCGTTTTTCTTGAGTATTGTGCGGATCACCGCGTCGCCGCCGACGGCGCGGTCGAATTCCACGAGGTAGCGGATGAAGATGCCGACAAACAGGCCGCCATCGCCTTGGCCGGAGCGGTGAAAGATGCCGTCGTCCTTCGTAAAGTGCGCCAGGGCAGCGACGACGTTACGGCCAGCTTTTTCAAGGTATTCCGCTTCGCCCGTCGCTTCCCACAGGGCGACTCCGGCGCCGATGTATGTTCCCTGATTATAGGTGAACAGCCAGTTTTTATCGATGCGTCCGTCGCCGCGGCGGTTGATGCCATCCCATATGAGATGCGTTTCGGGATCAAGCAGCGTCGTTTCCAGCCACGTATAGATCTTTTTCGCCCAGTTGAGGTATTCCGGGTCGCCGGTAATTTGATACAGCCGTGCAGCCAGTATGACTGCCGGCCCGTTGGAGGGAGCATTTTTGTAATCGAGCTGGCTTTTTCGCCACGGAATGCCGCCGCCAAACGCATCGTTCCATCCGTTGGCGACTTCGTCCCAAAGTTCCAAAGCGTGGTTTAAATAGACGTCTTGTCCGGTCAACGTGTAGGCCCGGAGCATGGCGAGCCCCATCCACAACATATCGTCATAGTAGTCATTGATTAAACTGCCGCCGTTGCGCTGCAACAGGCCGATCCGAAGAGCTCCCACTTGATTCAAGTACCATGGATCCTCGGTTAGTTCGTAGCCGTCCAAAAGAGCGTCGATTGCGTGGGCTTGCCACCAGTAGTGAAACTGCCTGTCGCAAGTTCGGCATGGGTAGCCGTTGTCGAACATGCCGATGCTGCCGTTCCAGTAGTGATCAATTAAAGCGCGCAGGGATGTTTCGGCCATTTCGGTGCGCGTCAGCGCAGCGGTCGTTGCGGCGGTCAATCCGAACAGCGAAAAGACGATGATTATGGAAAACATGAGTCGCGTTCTCAATGGTTGTCTCCTTGACTGATGGTGAAAAGTTACATTAGAATATTTTCATTAGCATTGACTTTTTGTTACAGGAGGTTGAAACAGTGAAAAGACTTCGTGTCCTGATGGCGCTTACCTGCCTCGCACTTGTTTTTGGTACAACAAGTGTGTCGGCGATTGAGATAATTTCAGGACCGTTCATTCAACTTACCGACGAGAATGAAGTGACGTTGACTTTCCAAACGCGGCTCCCTGGCATGTCGAGGGTAGAATACGGTACAACGGCTGATCTCGGTCAAACAACGGAGCTCTTTTATGCACTCGATTCGTTTCACAGGCATGTTTTGCAAGATATCGAAGTTGACACCGAATATTATTACCGAATTATTGCTGAGGATTTTCTCGGGAACAGAACCATTGAAGAAGGCGTCTTTGTTTCGCCTGCGCTCGGTGATGTACATACGCTGCAGATCCACGGTGACGGCGAAGGCTTGGTCCTTACCTGGAACCGCGCTTTCGGTGCTGTAAGTTACGAAGTGCAGCGGGGCACGAGTGCATCCGGTCCGTTTGAGGCCATTGCGACGGTGGAAGGAACTAGCTATCGCGACGAGTCAGTAGAGAATGTCGGGTCAGCGTTCTATGTCATCGTGCCGATTGCGCGTGACGGCGAGAAAGGTGATCCGTCGGAAGTTGCGGCGCCGCAATTTATCACATTGGATTTGAAAGAGTGGGTAAACCGGGACGGGATTTCTTGGGACAGCAATCCGTCCGATCAGAACTTAGACTCAACCGGATGGGGCCTCCCGGCTGAGGAGCTGCCGAAAGGCGATTTCACGTTGCGCTGGGACAGCACGACTGAAGTCCCCTTCAAGGGCTTTTACACTGCTGACGGTGAAAAGAACACCATTACCGTGGACGGTCAAGTGATTCCGGTGCCGCCGGGCTCCTACCGCGGCCTTTGGCTGTTGGTCGTGAGCACGCATGGAGACACCATCGGAGCGGACTTGATTCTCAATTACCGAGACGGCAGTCAGGACGTCTACAAGGTGTCTGCGACCGACTGGTGTTTGGGAAGCCCCGTCGCCGGCGAGAAAATGCTCATCAAGCCTCCGTACCGAATGTCTCAAACCGGTCGGGAAAATCTCTCCTGTGGCGTGTGGCTGTTGGAAGAGTACGAGGTGAACCCGGACTTGATTCTTGAAAGCATCGTGCTTCCCAAGGATCCGCCCGGGGAAACCGAGCTTCACATTCTCGGCATCACTTTGCGACTCTAATGCAGAAATAGCCTCGGAGCAGGGGCCGTCCCACAAGGGGCGGCCTTCTTTATGCCTAGTGCGACGGGGAGGGTATCCTCTTTTCAATCCTTCTACACTGTTGCGCTCCGTGTTGGGGGGATCACATAGCCGGGGATCTCGATTTGTCTGCACTGTTTCGATCGGTGTGGTCTCTTTGGCCGGATCAAAAAGATCGCGGATTTCTATTGACTGTGCTTGCACTCCATGAGAAAATGGTTACGAACAAATGTTCCGTGTTGGGCATCAAGGAGGGCAGAGAGCTTGAGGTCGCTCTGTACTCCGGCAGTCACAAAGTGTCCGCATTGTGGCGGTTCGGTCTTGCATCGCCATGGCACCACCAGATCAGGGGAGCAACGATTCCGATGTCATGATTGCCGTCGAACCTTTACTCGGTTTTCAAATCGTTTTGGCAGCCATATTCGCAAGCGGAACGCTTTTGAACGTTACCTTGAGATGCTTCACGCTGCTCGACCTGTTCGGGAAGACGCAAAAAAATTAGGTGTAGCTCCGTCAACGGTATGGCGGTGGCGACATCAAGTCATCCGGTTTCTCTCGAAACGTAGAAATGAGCAACGTTTGCATTGGCAGGGGGACGCGGTTGCGGCTACTCACTTTATCGGCAGACGTCGGCGATTTTGGGGCGTTACATCGGAGGCACTATGGGCATATCGGCATGGACTTCTTAGTGAGTGGTTCATGGTGCGAGGACGGGGTATTCCCGGAACATTAGTCCATTTCATAACAGAAGTGCGTGAAGGAGATGCGGGAAACATCACCATCGAAATCGGCGAAGGGTCCATTCTGCATCCGTGTATTCCCAAGTCTTTCGTCGCAAAGGTGTTGTCGCAACCGAAGTACTGGGAATACCGGGGAGAGCGCCTTTTTCCGGTAAGTTATCATGATGCTCCGGACGATATGATTCAATTGGCGAAGAAGCCCAGGATGTCGCCGATTCGCCTATGGACTATGCGCTACCAGAAAGAAACTGCCGCACCTCTCGATTCGCCTGTAATGCGGAAGACGGCCCGAAAGGCGAGGGAATTGTGTCATCTGTTCTTGGGCTGGTCAGCGCGTTTTCGTGGTATCTCCCTGAAATATTTGGAAAGATATATCGCTTGGTTTCTCGAAGAATTGAAGTTACGGCGGCTTAAGATTTCTCTTTGGATGTTTCCGAATCTGGCAGGATAGCGGTTGTTTTCGTTGTTGCCCTCCTGTGGATGAGTGCGGACCCAAACGCTCCGAGTTCGGTATTTCGGGACGAAGACGCGGCTGGATGGGGCGGCTGCCGAGGTACTTTGTTGATGGCTCGCTCGTGCCGAACGGCAACCATCCGTGGCCTTCCCACACAAAACGAAACAGTACTGATAGGATAGCAAAACTGGGTGCGAACGAACCCAAGAGGCCTGAGCCCGGTGGCATAAGCTGCACAAACGAGGTGGAACCGGTGCCGAAAACGATGATCCAAACCGTCGATCTAAGTCATCATTTTACAATCGGAAAAAAAGGCCGGGAGCGGATTGTACCCGTTTTAAACCGCATCAACATGCAGGTGTACGAACGGGAAATTGTTACTTTGGTCGGCCGCAGCGGGTCGGGAAAGTCAACTTTGTTGAACCTTATCAGCGGATACATCCATCCGACCGGTGGCGAAATTTACGTAGATGGTCACCGCGTGACTCATTTCAATGAAGGACAGTGGGCGGATTTTCGCCTCCGCTATTTCGGTTTTATCTTCCAAAGCTTTCAGCTGATATCGAGCATGACGGCATATGCGAATGTCGAGCTGCCGCTTGTTCTCAGGGGAGTTCGTGAAAAGGAACGGAAGCAGAGGACCGAAGCGATGATCGAACGCATGGGTCTTACCGCGTATCAGGATCACTATCCCGGCGAACTTTCGGGGGGACAGCAGCAGCGAGTGAGCATCGCTCGTGCGCTGATTGGGAATCCGCCGATCATTTTGGCTGATGAGCCGACCGGCAGTCTTGACAGTGAGACGGAAGCGGAAATCTTGGAACTCATTCAATATCTCAATCGGGAGGATGGCATCACCTTTCTGATCATTACTCACGACGAGAGTGTGGCCGCCATTGGGGATCGCACGTTGGTTCTCGACGATGGTCGCTTGCGAGAGGAGGCCGTGTCGTGAGATTTCGTGACCAGTGGAAATTCGTTCAGAAAAACGCAGCGAAAAACCGTTCTCGCCTCTTCATGACGGTACTCGCAACGGCGATTGGCTGTGCGTTTTTGATTGTCCTCGCCTCGGTGGGATATGGGATCCAAGAAACGATTATCAGCGATATTACCGAGGGACGGGTTCTCAACGAAATTGCCGTGAGAGGGAAGCGGGGAAACGGACGATTTCAAAGCATTAGCAAGGCTGATTTGGAATTTATGGCGTCGTTGCCGAATGTCCGAGCGGTGACGAGAGAACAGATGCTCGCTCAGCAGCCTGCTTTTCGGATGGAGGGGATCGAAGGTTCGTGGTCGACGCTGGTAGCGGTCGATTTTCCCTCGGAGGAGCGGGGCGGGCTGGCGCTCGCCGTCGGTCGGTTGCCGGAACGCAGTGACGAGGTCCTCGTCGGTTTCCATTTTGTCCAACATCTTCGTTCCGTCGCACGCGACACGATGCCGGAAGAATTGCCGCTCGAATCACTCATTGACGCGACGTTGGAAATTCAAATTCGACAAAGTTTCGCCGGGGAGTGGGACGAACGGTGGTTTCCCGTGAAAATCGTCGGCGTCGTCGAACCGCCTCCCCAAGAATGGCTGCGAGATCCCCGCATATGGATTTCAGAGACTTTGCTCGAAGAAATCGAAGCGTTCACGCAAACACCCCGTGCCCAGATAATTCCGCCGGAAGCGTCGGCCAACGACGATGAGCGGGGAGTGGCCGAACTGCGAGACGCCTTGCAGGATCTAGTAAGCTCAGATGAACGTGCCTATGAAAATGTCATTGTGCATGCGAGGAACATCGAAGACGTCAAGGGGATCGTTGAAGCACTCGATGAAGCCGGATACGCCAGTTTTTCCATCGCTCAGCAGTTGGAGCGCATCAACACGATTTTTGTCGTCATACGGGCTGTACTGGTGTTTGTCGGCATGATTGCCGTCATCATCGCTTCCATCGGAATCTACAATACGATGACGATGGCCGTGACGGAACGTGCCCAAGACATCGGCATTATGAAAGCGATCGGGGCCCATCCGGCTGTGATCAAGCGGATTTACTTGATCGAGAGCGCATACATCGGATTGCTGGGCGCGATCATCGGAGTGTTGCTTTCTTTTGGCGTCAGCTATTTATTGAACACCTTCATGCCTGCAATCTTGGAATCAGTATTCGAGGTTCCCGCTGCGGAATTAGAGGGAATGCGTTTCTCATCCATTCCTGGCACCCTGGTATTGTTCAGCGTCACGATAGCCGTCGTGGTAGCTGTAGTGTCAGGCCTTCGGCCTGCAGTGCGAGCTACTCGGGTCGACGTTCTACAGGCTCTGCGGCGAGATTTATGAATTTCCATTATCTCCAAGCTTGACCAATGTTCCGTTGTGTGAGAATATGGTCCCTAGAGTGTAGTTCGATAGTCCTATATCTGGAATAGGACTATTGGAGGTTGTCGCCTGCGAGAAAAGCCGAGGAGGCAATCGCTCCATTGATGCGTGTCAAGTCTTGGACGCTTGCAACATCAATATTGCTACTTTTGTCGCTTTTGTACGTGATTGATTCGATGGCCGCAGAGTCTCAAATTCCGCCCTCGACGGTTGGTGTCGGTGGCGTCAAGCTTTCCGGCGTCTATAGCCGTGGGACGTCCGAAGACGATGCGGCATTTGCTCCCTTCCTGTCCGTCCCGTCGGAGAGAGCTCCCTCCGACCAGTTGCCCGCAGTATTGCAATTCTCCCAAGGAACTCAAAACCTTCAAATCGCCTACGAGCGATACGCAGCCGCTTTGTCGTTCCCAGATGAATCGCAGCGCTTGTTGTCTTCGGCTCTGATTGCTGACGTTTGGGTCGTCGCATCGGTGTGCCGACCCGATGTCGTGATTACGTGGATCGATTTGTGGGGAGAACTTCAGGGCGGAGCATACCCGACCGAGCAGCACCGGGCATGGACGCTCGAGTTGGCAGTGCCGGGGGCGGTTCAGGAAGACGCTGCTGCAGGAGTGTTCGGCTCCGCGGTTGGCTCGCAGGGAGCGGAGAAGTTCGACGGATGGTCGTGGAGCGGGTGGTATGTTCGTCCCGCGGACGCGGTCCAGTCCTACGACAGCTTGAATGTTGACACTGACCTCTTGGCGTGCGCTGACACTGACGTGGAAGAACGCGGACGGCTCAGCGAACAGGTGTGGAGCCGGATCGCTGCAGAGGCGGAGTCGAGTCAGCTGACGATCGAGCTTGAAAGCGCAGTCGATGATGGAGAAGGTCGTATATCGTTCGGAAGCGTCGCTGTTGTATCGGGCAGGCTGGCCGATGCGGAAATGGCCATGGCCTGGGCACAGCGCTTGGCGGATTGGACGCACGGCAACATGGAAACTCGTGCGCAGCTGCACATTGCACCGCTTGATGGAGCGCCGGCAGTTGAAATTGGCGAAACATTGGAATACGGGTATCAGTTGGCAAACGTTGGAGTGGCGCCGGCTCGCCATGTTGAGCTGCAATTGCCTATGCCCCGCGAACTTCGTTACGTGGCAGACAGCGGAGCAACAAGCCATGGTGCCGTTTTTTGGGATGAGGACGCAAGCTTCCTCACCTGGCACCTCGGACCCACCCTGCTGCCCGGGGAAGTCGCAACACTTACATTTCAGGTCATCGTACACTGAGGACCTAGGAGAAGCGAGGGTATGGCACCGTGCCTCTGCTTCGCGCGCTGCTGATTGCCGGGATTGTGCTCAGCATGATGTGTTGCGTGCCTGTCGTCCAAGCACAACATCGCATCCGCATCGGGGAAGGCACGCTTGAAGACTGGGACGGTGTGGCAACACCGATTGTCGATGCTGCGAATGACGTCCCAGGCAACCACAACGATTTCCATAGGCTCTGGGTGACTCATGACGAGGAGTACCTTTACGCTCGCTTCGACGGTGATTTCAGCAAGAATCACAACATGGCGATCCATCTCGTCCTTGAGGATCCGGAAAGCGGCACGATCCTAGCGCAGGCATCGGTGATCAAACGTCGTGCGTACATAACGCTCGAAATTTCAAATCAACCCGTTTCCGATGGTCTCGTCGAGTACTTCGCCAAGGGGAGCGGACGCGAGACGGATACCATCCACGCAGCTTGGCCATTGCAACAACTTGGGTTGACGGCGGACCGAGCGGTGATGCTGTGGGCGGAGGCGCATGCAAGTCATGCGCCGAATTCCGCAGTGAAGGACCGCGTGCCTGACCTCCCGCTGAAAATCATTTATGACTTGACCACCGGTACATGGCGGCCGCATCAGCCCGGCGATGCTTCTCAACACCGATTCGTCACCAGGTTCGTTGTGATTTCGGAAATGGGGCATCCAACCGGAGCGGCCGGTCGCGGTGAAATGATCACTTACGTACTCACCGTCGAAAATGCAGGTGCGCTGCCCATTCAACCGAGTGTACTGAGCCCGGTGCCGAACGGAACGGTTTACGTCGCCGGATCTGCTCGGTTGGCGATGGGTGAAGGAGAACCCATTCCGGTGGATGATGTCGAGCCGGGGGAATCACCGCTGGCACGCGGCATGACGCTGCCGGAAATAGCTCCGGGTGAAAAGGCGAGCGTCAGTTTTCGAGTGATCGTCGACAGCGCCAATGCAATTGGCTTTGAAATTGTTGGGGCGGCGGTGGTGAGCGATGGCTTCCAACGTGATGAATTGCAAACCGTCACAACCGTCCTCGCTCCTCACATTGAAGTGCTGACAGCGACGGATGTCAGAAGCGTCGTACCCGGGGATTCCTTAACTTTCGAAATAACAATCGTAAACAAAAGCGCCGTTGCGGCTCGCAATGTTCAAGTCGTCAGCCCTGTGCCGCCGGGGATGTCGTACATTTCGCATAGCGTCACGGCACCCGTAGGTGCAACCGTACGTTTTCAAGATGCCAAAACGGGCGATTGGCTGAAGTCGGAACCCGAAGAGGTCGCAGCGGTTGAATGGGTATTGGAGGTGGTGAAAGCGACATCCGAAGAAAACGTTTCGATGCAGCTGCTGACACATTAATGGGGTTGGAAACAAGGGGAAAAAGGGGGATCCATTTCCATGGACACGTTTCGAGACCGCGCACTCGAGCGCATGCGAGGTCTCGGCTTCGCCCTGTTTGTCGGCGTCATTTGGGTTCTGCTGCCGACTTGGGGGACGTCTGCGGCCGAGCCGATAGAACTCATTGGTTCACATCGTTTAATTGACTTGTCCGTTACGGTTACATTCAACGACGGTGTTGAAGAACAAACCGTCACAGCCACTGAACGGATCACCGTAAGGCGGATTGTCGGTGTCGAGGTCGTCAATCCCGCAGATCAGGACTACGAATGGCGTTATATTCATCCTTCAGCTTCCACTGATTTTAACGTCACGGTAAAGAATACAGGCAACGACCGCGACACGTTTGTCATCCAGTTTGAAGGAGTGCCTCAGGGATGGCAGGCCGAGTTGCTGCACGCCGATGGCACGCCGCTGACTGGGGATCTTGTACTCGATCGCGGCACTTCCGAAGATTTGATCGTTCGTCTCACCGCACCGCCTCGTCGGTCCAGTGGTGGAAACGGCGTCTCTGAAGGCGATCAGGCGCACGTACGCTTGAGGGTAGCATCGTGGGCCGGTCAGCAGTCTTGGTATCACGGGCCGGGACATGCGAGAGAGGCAATCACGGGTGCGATGCACGTGCAAGTCGTCGACGCTGAGCTCGCATTGAGGGTTGGCGACGATATCGTTACCGATCCGAGCGACCACCAAAATGACGTCTACGTTACATTCAACGCCAGCTTGACCAACCATGGTACCGGACAAGTCAAAAACCTCGTCTGGCTCCATCCGGTTCCTGAACCTCTTGATTTGCACACCGTTTCCATCGAAGTTGCCGGCGGCACGGAATGTACCGCCTATGTTGACGGTGTCAACAGGAACGTCGTCGTCCAATGCGGCAGCGTCGCTCCGGGCCAAACGGTTGCGCTCTCCTTCGACGTCCAAGTACCGCAGCACACGCCGCCGGGAGCTTTGTCGACGCCTCTCATGACCGTGACGTACGAAGATACGATCGGTAACTCCTTTACGATTCAGGAAAACATCCAGCGCGTGACGGTCAACACCTATCACATGGTGTCGATTCACGTCCTCGGCATCAAGATCAATGACGGCGAAATGACGACCGACTACACGGCGACGCGGGGAGATGAGGTCACGCTCGTTGCTTTCGTGCGCAATGAAGGCAATGTACGGGACAGCTATGACGTTGCGCTCGCGAATACCCACGGCAGTATCATCTGGCTGCCGCAGCAGCAATCTGCGCCCCATGTCGATCCGGGTGCCGGTGTCACCGTCGAGTTCAAGACGGCGCTTTCAGGTGAGGTTGCAGACGGCGATCAAGACGTGATTACGCTCACCGTTGCAGTGCCTGCCGGCGGATCGAATCTCACCGCCCAGACGAGCGTCACGCTGCTCATCGCCACGCCGGTGGTGCGTGTTTCGCTGACGGCGAGCAACGAGAATCCGTTCCCAGGCGAAGCGGTTGTACTCACGTTGACGATTGAGAACACCGGTGGGTATGCCGCCGAATGGCTCCGCGTCGAAGCTCCCATTCCCGCTGGTACGACGTATCAAGCCGGGTCGCTTTCGGTCAACCGGCCGGGCTGGGACATCAGCGAGGATGAGCGCATGCTCGTCGTCGGGCCGGGAGTTCTCGCTGCCGGTGATACGTTAATTGTTATGTACACCGTGACGATTGATTAATCGTTGCGACGTTTGGAAAGGCGGGGCAGTATTGCAAAACGAGGCAACGGCTCAGCGCTTCATTCGAAGAACAACGCATGGTACAGCCGTGCGCGGCTGGGCCCGCCTCGTTTTGCGCGCCTTCGCCGTGGCGATGGCATGGTGTGTGGGAATGGGGCTGTTGGGCCCGGGTGAAGTCTGGGGGCAGGCAGCCGCAAACAACGTTGTGTTTCAAGCCCGTGTGACGTATCGCTACGGGTCGGTGTCGGTGACAGAGCTGCTGAGCAATCCCGTGAATATTCGAGTGAGAGAGCTTTACCGGATCGCCTTGCAGGGGGCAGGGGAGCAGTTTGTTGCACCGGGAGGGCAGGCCGTATTTCCGCTGCACGTTGTCAATGCCGGAAACACGGTCGATTCGTTTGCACTGCGGGCCGCCGTTGATGGGGATAATTTTGAGATTCACTGGTACTACTCCGATTCGGATGCCGGGAAGCGGGCTGTGGATCCGGGACATCAGAGCGGCGAAGTTCTCGTGGGACCGATTTCTCCCGGAACAGCGGTGCCTTTGCTCGTCGTTGTATCGGTTCCTTCGGAAGCGAACCGTGGGGTGCAGACACTGGAAGTCCAAGGTGCATCGGTGAACGATCCGTCAGCGACCGCTTCCATTGCCATGCCGCTTCACGTCACGAATACCGTGCCGTATCTTGTTCTCGGGCGAGCTCCCGAGTACGTCTATGCCGGTGACACCTATGAGCTGTGGCTTGAATTCGGCAATCGCGGCGATGACGTGCTGACGAACGTGTCACTGAGCTTGCGGCTGCCGCACGAAACCGATTTTGGCCAGGCGACGTTGGGCGGTGAATACGACGGGGTGCGGCATGCCGTACGCTGGGACGTCGGATCGATTGCGCCGCAGGAAACGGTGAAGGCATACGTGCAATTGCGTGCCGATGACAGCGTGAGTCCACACGTGGTCCTGCATCACCTCGCATCGTTGGAGCAGGCGGGCGCGACGCTGCTGCAAGAAGCGATTGCCATCGAGCTGGCCACGCGAGCACCGACCCGCATCACCCTCGCCGCCGATCCGGAACTGATTCGTGCCGACGGCGTGTCCCACAGCGTCATCACAGCCGATGTGGTTGACAGCGTCGGCGTGCCGGTCGCGGACGGAACGCTGGTCTCGTTTCATTCGCCGCGAGGCACCTGGCGGGGTGAGGGTTTGCCTTGCGCCGCCCCGGGAGAGGGAGCTTGCATCATGGTGCCTACGGTGGGAGGCACGGCCCGGGCCGAGTTGGTCGCAGATTACGGCGACGCGGCGGAATGGGCCGCCGTGCCGGTGACGGCAACGGCAAGGGGCCCCTACGGGGACGTTGCTGCTCGGGTGCATGTTTACTTCGCGTCGGGCGCCCTTGTCGGCAGGGTGTTGAATTATGCGACGGGCTTTCCCGAGTCGGGCGTCGAAGTGCGGCTGACGCGGCTCGATGTCGACGGCTGGCCTTCCGACGCGTCGATGGTGCAGTTTACGGATGAGTTCGGCTATTACGTCTTCGCAGCTGCCGAAGGCGATTATGCGGTTGTAATTCGACGAAACGGCGTTAGCGGCGCCAGCGAAATCGAACTGCCGCGGCTGCATGTCGATGATGCACCTGGAGCCATCACGTTTGCGCCGAGGATGATTTTGGGCCGAATCGACAACGGTGGGCCCGGCCATGTGGAACTGGTCGGACGAGGTGGCGAGGTGCTCGCCTCGGCTCCAGCCGACGCCGACGGAAACTATGTGCTCCTATTGGACGGCGGAGAAACGATGAGCGGCGACGTCAGCAGCGGATTGCCGGCGGTTCGTGAAGCCCTATTGACCGACGTTTCCGGGAGCGGTTTGTCGTCGAATGAAGGTTGGATCATTCGTGCCCGCACGGCGGACGGACGCGGGGCGGAGGCTTTCGTGCATGAGGTAAGACCTGGCGAACTGATCGTTGATGTCCATTTGTCCGTTGAGCCGTTTGGCAGAGTCGTTGATGCCGTAACCGGTCGACCGGTTCGCGGCGCTGAGGTCGCCGTACTATGGGCGGGTCCGCCGTGGGAAGATGAGCCGGTAGCCCTGCCGCCGCTGTACTACCGTGACCAGCCGAATCCGGTCGTTACCGATGAAAACGGCACCTATGTCATCGAGGTGGAACCCGGCTATTATCGCTTGCAGGTGAAAGCTCCGGGTTACCATACGCTGCGCACTGATCCGTTTCTCACGCAGCGCCAGCGCGTACGGCTGAATCGGGAACTGGCGCTCACTCCGCTCGGTATCGAAGCCCTTCGGATTGAGAAGCGTGTGACGCCCGTCTACAGCCGACCGGGGGATCTCGTTGCATTCACCGTAATCGTGCAAAATGTGACGGACCAGCCGCTTCACGGCGTCGAAGTGATGGCGCTTTTGCCTGAGGGGTTGTCTCCCGTCCTGGAGAATGCACCTATGCAGCCCATGCTGATTGACGAATCCACTTTGGCATGGGAATTGGATTCGATTGCACCGGGAGAGCCTGTCTTGTTGGGCTATGAGGCCATCGTCGGCGAGTTGCCGGCCGGAACCGAGCTCGTCAGCTATGTCCATGCTTGGCTGCGAGGCAGCGACGGGGTCGTCGCCTCTTCGGTGACACTGCGGGTCGGAGATTGGCCGGCTTTGCATTTGGACGTCGAAGCACCGGCGCAGGCGGCGATTGGAGACATCGTTTTGTACCGCGTGCGGCTGAGAAATACGTCCGACGATGTCGCAGTAACGGGTGCAGCCATTGAAACTCGACTGCCGCTCGGGTTTCACTACCTGGATGCAATCAACGCGTCCGAGCCGTTGCGCAACGGCGATGTGCTCGTCTGGGAAATCGGCGATATCGAGCCCGGCGGGGAACGGTGGTTGGTCTACCGGGCTGCAGTCGGGCTTGACGGTACGCGGTCGGACGGTGTCCACATGGCGCGGGCGAGTGGTGCAGTCACCGGAGGGCATCCGTTCGCAACCGATTGGAATCTCGCCCAAACCACGATCCGGAAGGAGCTATTTGGTGCTGAAGGACGGATTTGGGGCCGTGTCGTCGCTGTAGACGGAAGACACGGTGACGGCCAAGGTGGTGTGCCGCTCGGCGGCATCACGGTTTTGCTCGACGACGGACGGCAAGCGGCTACCGACGACCAAGGCGTGTTCGCGTTCGACGGTGTTGCGCCAGGCGTCCGCAGTGTGAAAATCCTCGAAGCTTCCTTGCCGCCCGGAACAACGGTCGTTGACGTTGCGAATGAGCCGGCCCGGCGCGGCGGTTGGTCTCGCTTTGTCAATGTGCGGCCGAATTCGACCGCTTGGGTCACCGTGCATGTGACGTCAATACCTTCTTCTCCCGCGGCTGAAATTGAGCACGGGTTGTTCCGTGTCGAGAGCTCAATGGCTGGCATTGGGCAGGTGCCACCTGCGCCATCGGGCGAGCGAGTCGCACTCGCTTTCATCAGTCCGGAGGCAGGGGCGGCATTGCACGGCCGCCTTGCCGCGGTCGTTGTGGAAGGCCGACTTGATGACGATTTCGAGCTTTGGGTCAACGGTGAAATGGTGCCGCAAAGCCAAATCGGCGAGTGGTTGGAGGATCCGGCGGAAAATCTGCAGCGTCGGACGTATTATAACGTCCCGCTGGAGGTGGGACCGAACGTGCTGAGGTTGATCGGTGCTGCCGAGCGTGTCGAGCGGACGGTCTACGCCGTGGGGCCGCCGGCAAGAGCAGAGCTCGTTTCGGCGCCTGCGGCAGTGCCGTATCGCGACGTGCGCGAGGTCCCGATTGAACTTTTGGTGACCGACCGCTATGGTTTGCCCGTTGCCGACGGCACGGTTGTCACTTTCACTGTATTCGGAGCGGAAACGGTGGAGTCCGATCTCTACCCGGAGCAGCCCGGTTTTCAGCTGCGGACGCAGCAGAACGGTCTCGTCCGGATGACGCTGCGCGTACACGGCATGCCTCGGGAGCCGATGCGTATTCGTCTCGACGGCGCTGCGGGGGCGCACGTGGTTGAGCTGCCGACCCAGTTTCTTCCGGAGCCCTTGCTGTTGGCCGGGGTCGTGGACTTGCGGCTGCCGTTCCGTTCGCCGGCGTCGGCTCATTGGGACGGTTCGGTAATTTACTCTCAAGGATTTGCGAACGGCGGCGCCTTGACAGCACGCTACGATACGCGCAAATCTTGGCATCTGCTGCCCGAATCCGCTTCGTCTACGGGGATGCCTGCCGGTCTGCCTGCCGGAGCATCGGATCGAACGCCGTCGGCCGATCCGTTGTACTTCCGCTACGAGAGCGATCGCGGTTATGTATTGTATGGGGATTATTCACCGGCCGTCGGCGTGTTGAGCCGCTACACGCTGCGCCGCGGGAACGTGACCGGACTGCAGTCGGCATGGCAGGCGGCGGCGGGGCAAATCGGACTGTATGCGTTCGCTCATCGCGGTGAGCAGCATGTCGAGACATTCCCGCTGATCAGTGTGAGCGGTGTTTTTCATTTGTCGCATGTTCCTGTTGCAGCGGGCACCGAAGAAGTTTGGCTCGTGCGGAAGGATGCTCTGCTGGACGTTGAGCTCGGGCGGGAACGACTGCTCCGCGAGCGGGACTACGAGCTGCATTCCGAATCAGGTCTGCTGCGCGTGAAAAATCCGTTTCCGCACTCGGTGCACATGGGAGAACGCCTTTTTGTGGAAGTTGTCTACACCAAGCCTGCGTACCACGGTTCCGGCACCGCATTCGGCTTGCAGTACGCCGCAAAAGGGCGAAGCCAGGCGGAAACACCGTTCACCTTCACCTGGGCGGCCGAGCGGGGGAAAAACGGACGCTCGGACGTCGTGGGGGTAAGCGGGGAAATCCGTTCCGAGGCATTGGGACTGCGGCTTAGCTACGACGCAGCCGCCGATATTGATTCCAGTGATGTTGAAGGTGCGTCCGGTATCAACGTTGCAGGCACTGCAGGCGATCTGCGTTTGCAGTGGCAGCATTTCGCTGGACTCCGGGTGGATGTGCGTCATGAATGGGTGGCCGGTCGGTTTATCCGTCCGGGCGCGGATGAGCCGTTGAAGGAGGAGATCCGCACGATCGGCGCGGCACGCCTGACGTTGTCCGAATTCAGCCGTGCCGAATTCACGCGTGCGATAATCCAAAATGCCAAAGAGGATGTTGTCTATCGGGATGATCTGCGTCTGTCGCAGCAAGTGTCGCCGGGGTTGGAGACTCATCTCGGCTTGCGTTCAATGGGCTCGGGCGCTCAGCCGTTCGGAGCGAATCGCGAATGGAAGGCAATGGCCGGTGCCGATTGGTGGATTGCCGACCGCAGTCATCTCGAGCTGTCGCATGAGCTTGTCCTTTCGGGCGGTTCGACCGCTGTCGTGGAGCAGGGTCAAACGATGGTGCGCTACGCTTATGCGTGGGACCACGGTGTCGTCACTTCTGTCCAGTTCGTCAGCGGCGGCATGGCCGGACGAGGCGGCTGGACTTTGGCGGCCGAAGCGTCCCCAGAGGCCGGCCCGAATGTGTACGGCTCTTATCAATGGCTGGAAGGCCAACGCTTCACCGGCGGGAAGTCCGTCATCGGTGTAGCGGATGAGTGGGAGCTTGTGCCTGGCTTGCGTGTGAAACTGGCGGCCGAAAGCACGGGCGAATTCAACGATGCGGGCGAACGCATCTGGGGCCTGTCGGGGACTTGGCGTGCCGAGTACGTCCTTGCGTCAGGTCTCCGTGCCGGCATTGAACAGCAGCTGTCTCGCCGCGAAGGCCGCGACCAGAGCCTGCTGCGTCTGTGGACTTCCGGAGCGCCCGTCCCCTGGGTGCAGTATGGACTCGAGGCGACTTGGTTGTCGGGACATGTCGATTCGGCGGGTGCGGATCCGCTCAAGCGAACGGTGGAAGGTGAAGTGACTTACCGTGATTTCCTGTCCGACCGGTTTTTCGGCACCGCCCGATACGTCTACAAGGAATATGAAATGCCGGGAATCAACGCTGCTCCTCTCGGTCAGAAGTCAAGCCGCATCTGGTCTGTCAAAGCGGGCGTTCGGTTTACACCGGACACAACGTTGTATGCTCAATGGGCGCAAAAACGCTCAACGGCTCCGGGGGAGCATCAGCCTTCGTTTGCCGTTGCTCTGCACCAACTTGGCTTTCAAAGGCAGCTGCTTGACCGCTGGGGAATCGATCTCTATGTGCGGCATCTGCGTGATTCCGGCGGGACTTCGCTGCATGGCGGCGGAATCGAAGCGGTCTACGCTTTGACTTCGGATTTGGGGATCGGCCTCGGCTACAGCAGTTTGGGTGCGAGTGACCCGGATTTGCATCGTCTAACAGCCTGGCCGGAAGGATGGTATCTCAGGCTGCGCTTGAAATTTTAAATTGAATGCTACCTTCGTCTTTTTGCCGCTTCGGCACTGTTTCGCTGTGTGTGGGGTTGGATTTCCCACACCAAGTGAAACAGTGCCGAATCATTTTTTGGACTACCTGCCGAACGACCCCAATAAGTGTCCGAATAATCGGCAGTAATATTTGGAGAAGGAAAAAATGTTTATCACGCATAACAGTACATATTGAGGAATCATGGCATATATCAAAAAGTTGCAAGGAGGTCCACTGTTTGGAATTGCACACCCGAAAAGCATCGCCGGCGATCAAGTTGCCCGCAGGCATCTTGTTTTACCTTGTATTGCACGCCGTGCTGATCATCATGGCGAGCGTTCCGGTCATGGGACAAGCTCGACCGGGCGACCAGTATCCGCTCATCGATGTGCATCCGAGTTACGACCGAGAGATCATCCGGCCGGAGGGCTTCACACCGAGAGTAGGCGGACTGGATTTTTTGTCGGACGGCCGCTTGGTTGTCGTCACTTGGGACGGAGGTGTTTACATACTCAGCCGTGTGACGTCCGACTCGGTCGGAAGTCCCGAGGTGAAAAAGATTGCCGACGGATTGCATGAGCCCCTCGGCCTGGCCGTTGTCGACGATGAAATTTACGTTTTGCAAAAGCAAGAGCTCACGCATTTGGTCGATCACACAGGCGATGAAATCATTGATGAATTCCGCACCGTCTCGGCGGCATGGCCAGCGACGACGAACTATCATGAGTTTGCGTTCGGGCTCGTCTACCGGGACGGATACTTCTATGCAACGTTGGGCACCGCGATGATCCCCGGCGGTTTTCCGCAGCCCAATCAGGTGCCCGACCGGGGTACGGTCATTCGCATTGATCCGGAAACGGGGCAGTACGAAGTCGTGGCCGAAGGGCTGCGCACGCCGAACGGCATCGGCATCGGCGTCGACGGTGAAATTTTCGTGACCGACAACGAAGGGGTCTGGTTGCCTTCCTCCAAGTTGCTGCACATTGTCGAAGGCGGTTTTTACGGCTTTCGCGCGGTCGATCCCGAGCGTCACATGGATCTGCCTGAAAGACCGCCGGTGGTTTGGATTCCGCAAGGTGCGATTGGAAATTCGCCCAGCCAGCCGGTTCTCATCACCGACAACAGTCCGTACGCCGGCCAAATGTTGTATGGCGACGTTCACCATGGCGGCATCAAACGGGTGTTCGTGGAAAAGGTGAACGGCGAGTATCAGGGGGCGGTTTTCCGTTTCTCGCAAGGCCATGAGGCGGGCGTCAACCGGCTCGTTTGGGGCCCCGACGGTGCCCTGTACGTCGGCGGCATCGGTTATCCCGGCGGCAACTGGAATCACCGTGGCAACATCTACGGCCTTGAGCGGATGAAATACAACGGGAAGACCACCTTCGAGATGCTCGCGGTCCGTGCGAAGCCGTACGGCTTTGAGATCGAGTTTACCGAGCCGCTGCTGGAACCGTTTGGCACGAATCCGTCGGATTATTACGTTGCTCAATGGTACTACGAGCCGACATCGAACTACGGCGGCCCTCGTCTCGATTACACTGAGCTGGAAGTCAAAACGGTTGAACGCTCGGAAGACCGCAGACGGGTGAGGCTTTACATCGACGGCCTCAAAGAAGGCCACGTGGTCTATATCCGCCTGGTCGGCGATTTTCTTGGTCTGAGTCATCAGATGTTGTGGTCAACCGAAGCATGGTACACGCTGACGAGCATCCCCGAAGAAGAGCCTGTTCGGCCGCGCGAACCATGGGTTGTCCGTCAATCGCTCAATGATCGGGTGCGCGCCTTGCTGATCAACTTGGCCGAAGATTTTTGGGTGGCTTACGACGGACAACATGCGGGACTGTACATGGCGTGGGAAGGGGAAGTGCTCTGGTATCACGCCGTCTATGGTGTCCAAAGAGAATCGAATCCGCAGTCGAGTGGAACGACATTGTTGGAAGCGCCGGCCAGGTCGCCCTGGTTTGCCTGGCGAAACGGCGAGGCGCTGGATGTCGTCGCAACGTTCAAGGGGTATCGCATTGATGGCAACCGCATCACGATCACCTATGAACTCGACATCGGCGCCGGCTCCCCGATTGTCGTCACCGAGATGCCCGAGGTGGCACCCAACCCGAGCGGTGGACTCGGCTTGACGCGTACGTTCGTGACCACGAATGTCCCAGAGGGCGTCCAATTGGCGGTGCTGAACCCGGATCGTCCGGCCGGTCTGACCGGTTTGACGACGACGGGCGGATTCGACATCGTCGATGAACAGTCCGTTCTGCTGCTCAATGCGAACGGCGAGACGGAATTGACGATGCTCTTTTAGCAAATGCGAATGAGAGGTGATGATGCGTGCGAGGAGTTTTGCGTAGGCGGCGTCCGTTGGCTGTTCTTGTTTGTGCGCTCAGCTTGGCGTTGGCGTTGGCCATGGCGGCTCAGGCAGCCGAGGGCGGCGGGGCGTGTGCCCTAGACGGCATCGCGCCTCCGGCTCAGCCGGCCAACACCTTGACCGAGGAAGAGCGGGCGGCAGGATGGGTGCTGCTTTTCGACGGCACGGCCAACCTTGAGCACATATGGACCGGGTGGGGTCAAGATACCGTTCCCGATCACTGGCAAGTTGTCGACGGCTGCTTGGTCAATCGCGGCGGCTCAACGGATTTGGTCACTCGTTTTCGGATTCGCAGCTACGAATTGAAGCTCGAATTCCGTGTGACCGCAGGCGCCAACAGCGGGATCTTCATTCGTGCGGACGATCGATTTGCGGCTCCGAACATGACGAGTCCGGAATTCCAAATCCTCGACAACGAACGGCATCCCGACGGGCGCAATCCGCTGACGTCGCTCGGGGCGAGCTACGCTCTGTTCCCGCCGATGTATGACGTCGCACAAGAGGCTGGCCGTTGGAACCGCGTGCATATTATCGTCAACGGCGATCATGTGCAGTTTTACCTCAACAAAATGAAGATCGTTGAGTACGACATGACGAGCGATGAATTCCGGGAAGCCTTGGCCCGGAGCCATTTCGCCTCGCATGAGCATTACGGCAAGCTCGAGTCCGGACAAATTGTGCTTCAAGCGCATACCGGCGAAGTGTGGTTTCGGGATATCAAAATTCGCTTGCTTCCATAAATTAGCAAAACGCAGGAGGGATTGGTGTGTTTAAAACCATTCGATCGCTTAAGCTGGTGTTGGTTGCAGGCTTGCTCGCATTGGTGGCGGTGCCTGGATGGGCCGCTCCTCCGGAGCTGGTTGAAGGCACCCTCAAAGTAGAGCTTTCAGCGGACGGCAGTCTGACGTTCACTTGGGAAAGCACGACGGCGTCGATGTCACACATCGTGTATGGCACCGCTCCAGACGCCATGGACCAACAAACGAGCCAGTATTTTTCGCTCGATGCGTTTCATCGACATGTGATCGAAAAGGTTGAGCCGAGCACGACGTATTACTATCAAATCGTCATCATGAACTGGACTGACGAAAAGACCGAAAGCGAAGTGCTTACGTTTGAAACCCCTGCATTAGAAAGCGTGGACACCGTCTCCGGTTTCGGCGCGATCAGCCAGGTCAACTTGAGTTGGGCACCCGCCTTCGGTGCGGCGACGTATCGCATTGAGCGGAGCGAAGCTGCAGACGGTCCGTACGAAATTGTGGGGGAAAGCGAAACCACTTCATTCAGCGACGCGAATGTCGAACTTGGCGTTCCGTACTACTATCGCGTCATTACAGTGGCCAGCGACGGTACGACGGGAGAACCTTCCAAGGTCATTGAGGTCATTCCCGTTGAGGGACCGATCAGCGGCATCGAAGTCATCGCCCCCGATTTGAAGGCTGCTTACGAAGGCTACCATGGGCCGACGGGCAGCTTCGAAGCCGTGCGCACACTTCAAGTCGGAGCGGCGCAGTACGTGGACCGGCCCGTGAACACGCACAGCATCACATCAGTGCCGGAAGCCCTGCAAGGGGCCCACTTGATCGCAACAATCAACGATGACAAGCAAGTATGGTCGCAAGAATACTTCGTCATCGATCTTTATTACAACACCACGGTCTACCTTGCTTTCGATCCCCGGGCAAGAAGAGACAACTGGCTGCCCAGTTGGGTGCAAGAGCAATTCGAAGAAACGAATTTGACGGTTGGTGTCAACGACCCAGACGGGTTCGTATCGAGTACCGGGATGCTTCTCTTCAAGAAGGAAGTAACCGCGGGGCGACTCGTCCTGCCGAGCAACATGGCACCATCGGGCGACGCGACGGGTTACTTTATCATTATCTTGCCTCGCAATTGATCGTGGTTTCGCAGGGCATTGGGCCGTCCTAAAAGGGGCGGCCCTTTTCGCGGATGACGTACCGAAAAAGAGGGGCTGTCCCCATGTTGCATGGTTGCATTTGGGGACGGCCCTCTTCGCACGGCCGGCTCGCGTACCGCAGCCTCTTCTTATTCGGGCTGGTAGCTGAGCACGTGAGCAAGGCCGTAGTTCATGAGTTCGAGGATCTCGTTTTCCGTCAAGGCACGGTCGAATACCGCCACTTCGTCGATGATACCGTGCCATGAGTCACCCACGGGGGCGTTCGGATGTTTGGTGCCGATGAAGATACGGTTGTTCGGCGGGCGCTTCATCGTGCCGCTCGCTTCGACGGAAGCGACGATTTGCCCGTTGACGTGAATTCGCATTTCCTTGCCTGTATACACTCCGGCGAGGTGGACCCATTCACCGGTGGGGAATGCAGATCCGTCGGGCATCGCTCTGTTGAGGGGGATTTCTACGTGCCGAGGATTGACGTCTTCACCGGCTTGGAACTTGAGATTGCCAAATTCAAAAAGGAAGCGATAATGCGAATCGGAAATGTTGTCGTTGCCATACTGACCGGCTTGGATAATGCGGTAATTGCCGTTGGTGCTGTCCGCGTACACCCAAGCTACAATGGAAATCTGATTGGACGGACTCAACCCGTCGGTGGTGGCAACTTCAATATAGGTTTTATTGACCTCATCCGGGAGCATGCGAATTCCCGTACCAAACTTTCCGGGTGCCCATTCGGTGTTGACCAAGTTGGCGTGGTTGTTGCGCGGGGATGCGTCGTAGGCGACATTGCCGACGCTTTCATCGAAAAGCCAGGCGCCTAGAATATGTTCCGATATGTGCGACTGACGGAATTCGAAAGCGTAGTTTTCGCCGCCCCACAGATGGAGTGTGCGGTTCACCACGTAGCCGTCGGGATAAGAAGCCGTGAGAACGTAATTGTCCGGATGTACCCGGGGCAGCACGGCTACACCGCTGGCGTCCGTTCGCACTGCGTATTCTTGGTTGCCGACCAAGGTAATCTCGGCTCCGGCGACCGGTTGGCCGACCCCGTCCAAAACGGTGACCGTCACTTGGACCGGATCGTATGAAGGGAAGAACTGGCACCCGGAAGCAACGGCGACCGCAAGCACGGTGAGCCAGAGCAATGAACTTCGCTTTAGTCGCATATATTCGCCTCCTTCGAGAAATGAATGATTTTAGAATACTAATTTGACAGAGTGGTTCATAATCCCTCTGTCGCATTGCAATGAATCGTTGTCCGACGGAGAAGGGATCCCACGGAGCTTGCCAAAGAGAATACAGATGCAGGAGCGAATCACATGGAAAGAGTGATGCGAGTGGCATCCGTCATTGAAATGCACGATGTTTCATGGCGCCGTGGTGAGCAACTGATTCTCGACGGCATCGAATGGCATGTTGCCGCCGGGGAGCATTGGGCGATTTTAGGGCTCAACGGCTCGGGCAAGACAACGCTGATGAATATGGTCAACGGCTACATTTGGCCTACAACAGGCACCGTATCGGTGTTGGGGCATCGGTTTGGCCGCGTGGACATACGGGAATTGCGCAAGCAAATCGGATGGGTCAGCTCGGCGCTGCAAGAGCGGCTCTATTCGCGCGATAAAACGCAAAACGTTGTCATCAGTGGCAAGTACGCTTCCATCGGACTGTACGAGCAGACGACGGAAGAAGATGTCGAGCAGGCCAGGGATTTAATGAAACGGCTCGACTGCCTTCATGTGTTCGATCGGCCGTATCAGACGTGTTCCCAGGGCGAGAAGCAAAAAATATTGATCGCCCGGGCGCTCATGGCGAAACCCAAACTTCTTATACTCGATGAAGCGACCAACGGCCTGGACTTTCTTTCCCGTGAAGCGCTGTTGGCAAGCATTACGCAGTTGGCTTCGGAACCCGACGCGCCGACGTTTTTGTTTGCAACGCATCACATTGAAGAAATACCGCCCATATTCAACCGCACCTTGCTGTTGCGGCGCGGCCGTGTGTTTGACGCCGGGCCGACACGAACCGTGTTGACGACCGAAAACTTGTCGGCGTTTTTCGAGGTGCCCGTGGAGGTGCATTGGCAAAACGAGCGTGCTTGGGTTTCAGCCCAATATCCATCCTTGTCGGCGGCGCGAGAATGAGAACCTTGAACACGCCAAAGCGCACGCAAAAGTTGGTTGCAAAAGAGGAATATGGATGGGATTGTAGAAAAAATTCAATGTGATTCTTGCAGTTTTAGCTGCTGCTTGTTGGAAATAAGCATTGGAACAGGGTCAAAATCATACACAACGAAAGGGGCGTTCCCGTAGTGAGTGCTGAAGCCTCGGAGTTGAAGCGGATATGGTCGGTACAATGGGCGTCCTTGTTTCTCTTTATCGTCGGTCTGATCGCGGTGATTAAGGCGCAGGTGCCTAGTTGGTTGGGCTTCATCCCCGGAGCGGTCGGTGCCGTCTGCGCCCTGTTGGCATTTGGCCAGCGGCGACATACTCTCGGTGTGGTCGTTGCGCTGCTGAGCTTGTTTATTTTTGCACCGCTGTTTAATGAGCTGCGATCCTTCCCGACACATGTCGCTGTCGTGTCCGACGGCAATCCGGTTCATGTAGGGGACACCGTGCCGAATTCCGACCTCGTGCCGATTGGGCGCAACTAAAAGGAAAGACGTGTTTACAACGGCGCTAACACATCCAAACGCGGCTCACCGGTCGCCTCAAGCAGCAAGCGAGCCCGCACGCCAAATACGTCTTCGACGAGTTCTTCGGTCAGCACGTCACTTGTCGGACCTGCCGCGACAAGCCTGCCTTGCTTGAGTACCAACAGATGTGTGCATACCCGAAGCGTCCACGTCAAGTCGTGAATCGCCATGATGACAAGCATGCGCCGCTTTTGCTGCAGCTTTTGTATGAGCTCGAGAATTTCCAGCTGATATTTGATGTCCAGGTTGGCAATCGGCTCATCGAGCAGCAAAAGCCGCGGCTCTTGCGCTAAAGCGCGTGCCAGGAAGACACGCTGGCGTTCACCGCCCGACAGTTCGGTAGTGCGCCTTCCCGCCAGATGTGCGATGCCTGTGGTTTCCATGGCTTCGGCAATGACCGTTCGGCAGCGGTCGGTCAGCGGCCTCAGCCGGGGAAGATGGGGATGGCGCCCCATGGCGACGACCTCGGCGACCGTGAACCCGAAGCCGATGTCGGGGGTTTGCGGCATCATGGCCGTAAAGCGGGCGCGTTGCCGCTCCGGTATCTCCGTCACTGGGCGTCCGTTCAACAACACCGCGCCGGCACTCGGGCGGATGAGGCCGATGAGAGCCCGTATCAGGGTGCTTTTGCCGGCACCGTTGGGGCCGATGAGGCCGACGATGCCAGCAGGCGGCAATTCGGTTGTAATCCCCTGCAAAATAGGGGCGGATCCAATGCGATACGTCAAATTGTCGAGCTGCAATCGGATGGGAACGGTCGAAACTACGTCCATCGCACAAGCTCCCTTCGTTTCACCAGCAAGTACAAGAAAAACGGAACGCCGAGGAATGCGGTGACGATGCCGGGGCGGATTTCAATCGGGCTGAAGGCGGTGCGGGCGATGAGGTCGGCCAAGATCAACAGGATGGCACCGCCGAGGCCGCTAGCTGGCAGCAGCCAGCGGTGATCCGGCCCCGTGAGATACCGGAGCATGTGGGGAACGATCAAGCCGACGAAGCCAATCATCCCGGCCACCGAAGTTGCGGCCCCTGTGACGAGCGCAATGAGAATCAACATCCGGCGTTTTATTCTCTCCACCGGCACGCCGAGCGAGCGGGCTTCATCGTCACCCGCGAGCATGATGTTTAAGTCACGCGAATGCGCCCACAGCGCGAGCGATCCGATGAGGATAAACGGAGTCATCAGCCCTACGTGCTCCCATCGTTTGCCGCCTAAATTCCCCATGAGCCAGTAGACGATTTGGCGGACGACGCCGTCATCCACGAAATGATAAAGCAGGGAGATGGCGCCGTCGAACAAAGCGCTGAGAGCGAGTCCGGCAAGGAGCAAGGTCGCAGTGTCGGTGCGGCCTCCGTGTGTTGCGAGCACGAAAATAATCATCAGGGCGATCAATGCACCGATAAATGCGCTCACGGGAACCGACCACGGATTGGCTGATTGCCAGCCTAAAAAGATGGCGATGACCGCACCCACCGAGGCGCCGGAGGAAACGCCGACGATGCCGGGAGAGGCCATGGGATTGCGAAACAGGCCTTGCATGACGGCGCCGCTTAAACCCAACGCCAATCCGACGAGTCCCGCAGCTACGACGCGGGGAAAGCGGACGGACCAAATGATCGCGTCATGGGCAGC
Organism: uncultured bacterium; assembly: GCA_937983075.1. Lineage (GTDB taxonomy): Bacteria > Bacillota > Limnochordia > DTU080 > JAAYLA01 > CALKAQ01. The sequence goes on from CALKAQ010000170.1 coordinate 38,706, forward strand.
CGAACCTTCGTAGGCGATGCCGAACAAGTGGTGCGCCAAAATGCGGGCCGTCTCCCCGTAGGGGAGGGAGACGACCCCAATGGCGGTGGCCGCGACGACACTGGCGACGAGGGTCGCGATGAGCCCAACGATGACGGCAGCAGGGCGCAAACTGCCGGCGGCTGGTGATGGTTTTGAATTTACCGGATTCGACGAGCGCATTTGAGGTTCGATATGCATCACTTGTCACCTATTGTTCGACGAAGGCATCGGGATGCAGCTTCCGGGCGAGCTCCTCGATGGCCAGGATGAAGTGGTGATTTAAGGCGTCGGTATGCGAAATGTAATACACTCGCCCGGTGCGTACGGCCGTCAGCGACTCCAATACCGGATCATTTTCAAGCCGGGCTGCAAATTCGGGGTTGGCGTCGGTGATGATGACATCCGGATCCAGTTGCAGGATGAATTCGGCATCGATGATCTGCCATCCCTCAATACCGACGGTGGCGGCTATGTTTTCGCCTCCAGCATAGCGGATGATGCCGTCGACCGCCGTGTCGGTGCCGGCTGTAGAACCCCAGTCGTTCCAGTAAAGGACCGTCGGTTTTTCCCGACCTGCGATCCGAGCGGCGATTTCTCCGTATTTGCGGTAAAATTCGTCGATGAGCTTTTGGGCTTCGGCCTCTGCACCGGTAATTTCACCGATGCGGGCAATATTTTCAAGCGCATCCTCAATGCCGCCGAAAGCCGTGAATGTGTACACGTTCATGCCGAGGGACTTGATTTGAGCTACGGCATCCGGATCGTTCCATGAGGCAACGAGTACGATGTCGGGATTGGCGGCGAGCACTTGTTCCCCGTTGAGGGTTTCAACGATCATCATGTGCGGCGCAACTCGGTCCGCAACGTAAGAGTAGCCTTCGAGCGTGGCATAAATCGTAACGGCAACGACCCGCTCAGGATCGACGACCGACAAAAGAATATTGTCGATCGCGGCAGCGGTGGAGAATATGCGCTGAGGCGGCTCATCCAGAACAATTTCCGCACCGGTTCCGTCGATCACGGTGCGGGGAAAAGCGTTTGCTCCGGTGGCCATCCAAAGCAGGAAGAGCAGAACGGCGAAAGGAGCAGCCCAATACGGTCTGAGCTGGTGGCATCCAAAACGATGATGGGTTCGCGTTTGAGGCACGGTGCAACTCTCCTATCCTGGGTGAAGTGGTCATGGTAGGCGACGTCAGCAGAAGGCTGTTCGCACGCTCTTGCAACCGCACTGCGCCCCGGAATGGAAAGGTACGCGGCACCTTTGTGGTGTGCGAAACCAATCATCGTTGGGCAATAAAAAAACCTGTCGCAAAGACAGGTAGGCACAGACACACATGCATAAGCACGGGTGCAGACGGTCGTCGCGCATGTGTGCCGGTTCCCACACTACCTTTGACCCGAAGGCGCGTGCGGCAACGCTGGACAGGCAGGTCTCCTGGCTTCCGGCGGCGTTGCTTGGCGGGCCTTCCCACGCATGTGCGCAGTGGCCGTGCCTTGCCGTCATGCCGGTTACAGTGGCGGGACCGCTCGGGATTTTCACCCGATTCCCTTTTCACCCCCCCATTGCGGGGAGCACCTGTCAGCGGTATGAAGTTTGACCTCATTGTAACGCTTGTCCCGGATTTTGGCAAGGGAAATGAGCGTGACGAGATGCAACCGAAATTGATAAAATTATTAAACTAGTGAGCTGTTTGGGTTAAAAACCACAGAAACCGGAAACGAGGTCATGAATTTGCTGCTTGCGTTGAGATCGGAGAAACGCAGCATCGTGGTTGTCACGCACGATGAAGAAAATGGCCAACCGCAACTCCTTCAAAAGGGCAAAAAGCCCCAGCGCACAGCTGGGGCTCTCCATTCGCATCATGTGAATCTGACGGTTATTCCGCTGCATCGAGCTGCTTGAGCGCACTGAGGAGGCCGCTGTACAGTCCAAAGAAGCGGGCTTCATCGAGTACTTCCTGGTGGTTGTTCCAAGTGGCGCTGATGATGTACGTCGTTCCGGAATTGCCGACGACAAGCGTGGTCAAGTTGAGGACGCCCGGTTCCGAGCCGCCCTTAAATGCGACATGCTGCCAGTCTGCGGGATTTGCAACACCCGGGTTGACCGACATAAACGGCAAGTCTTGAATGTAGGCGATGAGATTCGCCAATTCGCCAACGGTAAAGTACCACTCGACATCAATGGCCACCGGTCCGTCGTCAAGGACAGTCACATGAGGCAGCGGCAGAGCCTTCAGCTGATCGAGGACGGCTCGACGTTCTTCGACATCGCCTTGGCGATAGGCTTCAAGGAGCTCGCTGTTGGCGGAATCCTTCAAGGTAAAGAGTTCACGGGTCGACAGCATTGGTTTGCTGAACGTCGTGTACATCTCCACTCTTTCACGACCGACGAAGCGCAAGAGAGCATCCGTGGCCGTGTTGTCGCTGATGGAGATCATCAACGTAGCCAACGACTGGATCGTCATCGGCGTTCCGACCGGCCAAGTTTGCAGCATGCCGGAGGGCAGGCTGATATCGCTTGCTTCCAGCGTGATGACATCGTCCCAAGATACGACCCCGAGTTCAACGAGGTCCTTCAATGCTGCGGCAATAGCCATCTTAAAGGCTGAACCAACGGCCAACGGGACGTCGGGATTGATGCTGGCGAGAATCCCCTGATTCGATACAACGAGCAAACTTACTTCGCCGGGCAGTTCATAAAATCCGGCCAAGGCGTCTTCCAACCCACTTACCTTCGGCTCAGGCGGGCCGAACCAAATGCCGGCAATTTGGCCAGCGGCGTTTAAGACGATTTGTGAGTTGACGTACCCGTTTTCAAAGGTAAGGCGAAAATTGGGTGCTGTACCTTCGGCACCTTCGTATGCGCCGAGAAGTGCAAGGTATTGGGAGATGATCAAGTCAAATTGGCTGACAGGAATTTGTGCCCGCACCTCAGGTGAGAGCCACTCGGGGTTCACCGAAGGAGAAGTAAAGAGGTTTTCGTACATTTGCTCGGGCGTAACTGTATTTGCAAATGCAGGCACAGCGGCTATCGCGAGGCAGAAGATGAGAACAAGGGCCAAAACAGTTGCGCGTTGGGTCAATCACATTTCCCCCTACATCAATTTGTGCATCATTTCACTCATGTAGACTTGCGCATATCACCATCGAATTCCTTCTGTGGAAAGATGTTGGTGAGCATTTTCCAACGGCGAAATGCCCTCACATTCCCATCACCATGATTAGCCAGCAGCCGGTAGCCAAGTGCCTCTAAGTCCACTTCGGCTGGCGGGGCAGAGCGCTTTGCACCATCATCACTTCCGCTACGTTGTCACGGGTGAGCAGTCCGACGAGTTGCTGCCAATGATTCACAACCGGGATGGCCGTATAGCCGCCGGAGAGCATCCGTTGAAAAGCGCTTTCAAGCATTTCACTTTCCAGGGCGGTGGGTACGGGCGCTTGCATTACGTCGCCTACCGGTGCCTCGATGCTCTTCGCCGTGAGAGCGCGAATAATATCTTCCCGGCACAACATGCCGACGACTCGTTCCGCCTGATCAACTACCGGAAACTCTTTCTCGGATCCGGCGAGCAAGGCTTCAACGGCTTCACTCAGGGGACTGTCGATGCGCAACGGGTGAAAACGCGTCACCATGACACTATGCACCGGTACCGCTTGGGCGAAATCCCGCAATTGCGCCATAGGGACCTCGCTGGCGGCGCCGAGATAGACAAAGAGCGCAATGAAGAGCAGCATTGGATTAAAAAAGAAGCCGAGGAGGGCGAAAACAAAGGCGAATGCTTGACCGACGCCCGCTGCAATTTGAGTGGCACGAGCAAAGCCGAGGCGATGGGCCAGTGCCGCTCGCAGCACGCGTCCGCCGTCCATGGGAAAAGCCGGCAGCAAGTTGAACAGGGCAAGCCACAAGTTGACAAAAAGTATCCTTCCGAGGAACGTGCCGCCAAAAAGATGGATGCCGCCCAATGCGTCGATCCGACCCGCGATCGTCGCCAACACATATAGGACGGCCGCAAGAACAATATTTACTGCGGGACCGGCCAGGGCGATCGCAAGCTCGGCACGCGGAGAATCCGGAATGCGTTCTAGGCGTGCTACGCCGCCGATGGGGAGCAGCGTGATGTCGGGGGTGCGGACGCCGTAGCGACGTGCAGCGAATGCGTGGCCCAATTCGTGCAGCAGCACCGAGCCAAACAGTGCGCCGATAAAGGCGAGCGCTGAAATCGCAGCGGCAACACCGCCGACAGCATAGTAGCTGACACCGATCCAGACGAGAAGGAGCAAAAACGTGACATGAAGTCGGACCTCGATACCGCCGATTCTACCGAGTGCAATCGACCACTGCATCCTTGCATGCACCACCCAGATAAAGTTGTCTCACGCTAGTCTCACCCTATAGGATGCGCAATAAAAAAAGCGCACCTTTGGATTTGAAAAACCGGTGCGCAGATTCAGTCGCCTTCGCCCCAATGCTGGACAATGCGGGCGGCTGCTTCAAACGGGACCGTTGTGAAAAAGTCGGCTCCGGCCTTTGTCATTTCTGAGCGGACGATTTCCAACGCTTCTTCGGCGTCGGAGGCCGCCGCTTCGACGATGAGCTCATCGTGCACCACAGCGACAATGCGTGCATCGCAACGGGATGCGAGCGCATGGTGCACTCTCACCATCGCGCGCTTCATGATGTCAGCGGCGCTTCCTTGTACCGGGGTGTTCAGCAGTGTGGAAAGACTGCAAGGCAGTTCGGCGCGGAAGAGGCGGCCGGAGACGGTGCGCAGCGCCAAAGGCTCTTTCGCCTGATCCAGCAGGCGGCGGGCTTCATCGTGCCAGCGGCGCAAACCCGAGTACGCCTGGAAAAAGCGGGTACGAAACTTTTCGGCCTGTTCGAGCGAAAGATGGACTCCATATTGGGTTGCGGCATAGTTGGCGAGGCCGCGGGCACCCATAGCGAACAGGAGGCCGAAATTGACCGCTTTGGCGGCTTGACGCTGCTCCGCGGTGACCGCATCCGGGGCGGTGCCCGTTAAAAGCGACGCCGTCAGCCGATGGAGATCTTGGCCGGTGCGATAGGCTTCGAGCATGCGCGCGTCGTTAGCCAGGGCGGCCGCAACACGCAGTTCAATTTGCGAGTAGTCGGCAACAATCAGCTTTCGCCCTTCAGGAGCACGAAAACACGCCCGAATGGAGCTCGGGCGCCGCGGCACTTGCTGCACGTTCGGATCGCGGCAGCTCATGCGGCCCGTGCGGGCTCCAATTTGCTGGTAGCGGGCGTGAATGCGGCCCGTGATCTTGTGGACGTAGCGGGGGAAGACGTCACCGCAGGCCGCCACCGCTTTGGCCGCGGCGCGGTACCGCAGCAAGTCGGCAACGGGTTCATGGGTTTCCGCATACGGTTTCAGCTCTTTCTCGCCGGTATGGGTGACGTCGAGTCCTAAGCCATGCAGCGCCTTCAACACTTGTTCGGGAGAATCGGGGTTGAATACTTCGCTGCCGAAAAGCGTCGCCGGCATATAGGCCCCAAGTGATTGGCGCACTTGTTGATCAAGACGGTCGCGTTCGGCCCGCAGCTCGCTCCACACACGCTCCCACGCGTCGAGATCGAGAAAAAAGCCAGTTTGCTCCATGTCGGCCACGACAGGGACGAGGTCGAATTCGAGTTTGGCGACTTTCACCAGGCCGGCATCGATCAACCGCTGGCGCAGGACGCGCCGCAGCGGGAGCAAGATGGCCGCGTCTTCGGCCGCATACGCAATTTGGCCTTCGCTGAGTGGGCCGGTCCAGTCGCTGCGCTGTTCCGTTTTGTCGATCGTTTGGCCGAGATAATGCCGGCTGAGTGCGGCGAGGCTGTGTCCGTCAGGGGATTCACGCAGCAAAATGCCCGCGATCATCGTGTCGAACAGGCCTTTGAAAATGGTGCCGAACGGACGCTGCGGTGCAACGCGTCGGGCGAGGAAGGGCAAATCGAACTTGGCATTGTGAAAAACTTTGATGCAGGACGGGTTTTGCAGCAAGGGCAAAAGAGGCTGCAAATTGCCGACGGCGTCGGCGTCGATGACGAACGTGACGGTGGGGGTGGCCAACTGCACCAGGCGTAGCCGATTCTGCCATGGATCGAGCCCGGTTGTTTCCGTATCGATCGCGCAAACGGGGTGCGCGAGGGCGGCTCGCACGGCGCGCAGGAGACCGGCTGCCGAATCCACCAGCTGTATGGGATTGCTCGGCCGCAAAGCTGCATGTGTCGAGGGGAGGTGATTCAAGGAACTTGCCCTCCGATTCGCAGATGGGGCAATTGGAGTATCGAGCCCCAACCCCAACCTCATTGGTTCAACTTGACCCGCCGAAAACACTGTCAAAAAAACGACAGGTTTTTCTTTGATTTTACATCACGAAACTCCTTTTGGCTGAAACGTGTTTCGTGCTGATGGGCTACGTCGTTTGGAGGGAAGTGAAATCGAGCAGCGAATGGTAGAGGTTGGGATAGCCGGCGGCTAAGCGTCGCCGACGCGCCGGCGCCGTCCCGACTACGGATCAACGATGCGTCGAATGAAGGAGGCGGAGCCAATGACAATGCGGGCAATTCAAGTTAAGGCTTACGGAGGCCCCGAAGTTTTGCAAATGGCCGAGGTTCCGGTACCTGAGCCGGGTGCAGGCGAGGTTCGGGTGCGCCTCGAAGCGGCGGGTGTCAACTTTATCGACGTGTATCATCGTGAAGGTGTATATCCCGGAGAGCTGCCGTTTGTGCCGGGGATGGAAGGGGCCGGTGTGGTCGATGCCGTCGGACCCGATGTTGCGGACGTCAAACCGGGCGATCGGGTAGCCTACGCCATGGTGCGAGGCTCATATGCCCCTTATGCAGTCGTGCCGGCGTCAAAGGTTGTGCCGCTGCCGGATGAAGTCAGCACTCAAGTCGGTGCGGCAGTCATGCTGCAAGGCTTGACAGCCCATTATTTGAGCCACAGTACGTTCCCGCTGCGCCCGGGCCACCGAGCGCTCGTACATGCCGCTGCGGGCGGCGTAGGATTGCTGCTCGTACAAATGGCCAAAGCCTTGGGCGCTACCGTATACGGAACGGTTTCCACCGACGAAAAGGCAGAGCGGGTGCTGGAAGCCGGGGCCGATGCCGTCATCCGATATGATCAACAAGATTTCGAAGCCGAAATCCAACGACTCACCGACGGTGCGGGAGTCGATGTCGTTTATGATTCGGTTGGTCGCGCCACCTTTGAGAAGAGCCTGCGCTGTCTGGTGCCGCGGGGCATGTTGGTGCTGTTCGGGCAATCGAGCGGTTCTGTGGAACCCATTGATCCGCAAATACTCAACACGCATGGATCCGTCTATTTGACTCGGCCGTCCTTGACCCATTATGTTCTCACGCGAGAAGAACTGCTGGAACGCAGCCGCCAGCTGTTCGCCTGGCTTGCCGACGGCACCGTGAAACTGCGTATCGATCGCACGCTTCCGCTGGAAGAAGCGGGTGAAGCGCATCGACTGCTTGAAAGTCGGGCGACGTCGGGCAAACTCCTGCTGGAAATTTAGGGCGGCGAGCATGGCGCAGCCGCACGCCGCAGAGCGAACGGGTGCCGGGCATCATTCATGCTTCGGCCCCCTCCGCCTCCATCGCTTCGTCCCACGGGTCGATACAGTTGGGTGCCTCATACCGAGCTGAATTCATCCGGGGCGAGACGGCGTGAGCCGCCATCGCTTCGGCGGGAAACGGCTGCAAACACGCTCGGAGAGCGGCTTCATCGAAGGATGAATGGTCCAGCCACAAGTCAACGCGGTCATCTCGCAAAATCACCGGCATCCGGTTGTGAACAGGGCTGACCAGCTCATTTGGTTCGGTCGTGATGATGGTGACCGACTGAATGACGTTGCCGTCGGGGGATCGCCAAGTTTCCCACAAGCCGGCCAGCCCGAGCAGTCGACCGTCTAGCCGATAAAAATACATCGGCAGCTTGCGGCCTCCGATCTGGCGCCACTCGTAAAATCCGGTAGCGGGAATAACGCAGCGCCGCAGGCGAAAAGCCGTGCGGAAAGATGGCCGCTCCGACAGCGTCTCGCTTCGCGCATTGATCATCTTGTAGCCAATGGAAGGATCTTTCGCCCACGACGGAATGAGCCCCCAGCGGTGGAACGCCGCATCGCGTTCTCCGGCTGCGTTTTGCCGGACCGTGAGAATGTCCTGGCCCGGAGCGGCGTTGTAACGCGGCGAAACGCCGGGCGGCAGCATTGCGAGCTTAAATTGCTGCAGCACATGCGTGCCGTCCGCGGCGAAAGCAAAACGTCCACACACTGCAATCACCCCCAACGGAAATCCGAATCGCATTGAACATTCGCTTCCGGTGTCGTGTCTCCTGGTGGACTGCAGGGATAGAATGTTCGGTGTGTAATGATGCAAAAAGAGTAACGTGAGAGGAAGGAACCTACCGAGTTATGGCAGACGGTTCAACTTTGGGACCAACAAATGATGTGTACCTTCAGTTTCAGCGGGAACACCCGAAAGAAGCTGAACGTGTACGCACACTTGTGCAGGAGGGACGCCAACGTCTCGAAAGCGGACAGCCGGATGAGGCGCGCAACCGGTTCATGCGTGCCTTGGCGATTTTCCCTCACATCCCTGCGGCATTGACCAACCTGGCCGCTTTGGCGATGCAGCAAAACAACCTCGATCAAGCTGAAGAGTACATTGGGCAGGTGCTGCATCATTTTCCAAACGATCCGGCGGCGCATGCCGTCGCAGCCCGGCTTTGGCTGCAGCGCGAAGTGCATCCTTACGTTCGCTATCATGCACGACAAGCAGTGCGCGGCATGGCCCATCTGCAAACGCATGCCGAGCTCCTTGCCGAAGATCCTACGTTGCTCGAGCGCGCTCGCGTGATCGTTTTGTCGACGCTCGCATTGTGCCAGGCCGACGCTTTGGTGGCGGAATTGTATGCGTTGATGCCCGACGCTCCGTGGAGCGAAAACGACTTGACCATCATCGGGATCGCCCTGTTCAATTTGGGTGAAATCGACCGAGCCGCCGAAGTTTGGCAGCGGGCCGACGGTGCTGAGGGCAGCCCGGCCGCGGTGTATCGCTTTTTGGCCGATCTGGTGCGGCAGAAAATGATTTATCCCTTCCAACTTGACTACCAGCTGCACGCACGCCTCCCTTCGGTCGACGAGCTGCGCAGCGCGGTGGATGAACATGCATTTGACGAAACCTTGGGCGGGCGGCGTTCGTTTCGGCTGCTCAAGTCGGCCGCTGAGAACGAGACTGACGGTGCGGCGGATTCCCACTGGGATGAACAGCAGCTCGTTCAGGCGCTCCGACTTGCATTGCCGCGGCATATTCCCAGCCGCGCCGTGGCGCTCGGGTTGTATCATATCTTTCGGGGCGAGGAAGAAGAGGCCGAATTGGCGCTGAGCATCTTGTTTTTTGAGCGATGGCCGCTCCTGCCGCAAGTGCTGCGCGTGGTGCAGCAACATCCTGAGCTTTCGCCTCGCGTGCGCTTAAACGCCGCACTCTATTTGCTTTGGCTTTCAGGGCCCGAGGAAGTGCGCCCGGTTCTCGAAAGTTGGGTCCCGGAAGCATTGTCCGTTCGGGATCGGTTTATTTGGCATGTCGTATGGATTCAAGTCGCGCTGACCGAGCGGAATTTAGCATTGGCCCAAGCCCACGAAGCCGAAGCGCAGTCGCTGGTCGAACAGGTCGTCAAAGACTTGGATGCCTGGGTTCACGTTTTGAATGAACTGTCGCTGCGAATTGATCAATTGGCGAGAAGTGAAGCGCGTGAAGTGGGCGTCGATGTGCGGCAAGCGCAAATGAGCCAAGTGGAGTTGAAAGAAGGCCGGATGGATAAAATCATTCCTTTTTTGCCGCGCCAAAGCCGGCGGCAGAACAAGGAGGCGAGTGAGAAGGGCGACGACACTTGACTGAGCTTGCCCGCGCTCCGTCGCCCATGATACACTTTCTTTAACAGCTGTATCGATTAGAAAGAGGCGTCGAAACGTGTCAAAAGGTTTGAAATGGCTTTCTTGGGCAACCGTAGTCGGCATGTTTCTCGTTTTGCAGGCCGGAACCTTGGTTACCAAAACGGGTTCCGGAGATGCGTGCGGTGAAACCTATCCGCAATGCAACGGCATGTGGTTTCCGCCGCTCGACGACGTCAACGCTTGGATTGAGTACAGCCATCGCATCATCTCGGGTGTCGTCGGCATCCTCGTCATCGCGATGGTCGTCATGATCTGGCGTCGGTATCGCGGGCGGGGCGAGATGCGCTTTTTCGCCGGCGCCGCCTTGTTCTTTCTCATCCTGCAGTCTTGGCTCGGCGCCCTGGCGGCGCGAGGGCAGCAACCCAAAATCGTGTTGGCCCTCCATTTCGGCATCTCACTCGCTGCTTTCGCCACCGTTCTTTTGCCGGCCGTCGTCGATACGCAGCTCAGCAACGGCGGTACAGGCAGATCAATTCCCGTCAGCCGCAAATTGAGGAACTGGATTTGGTTTGCGACGTTGTTTACCTTCGGCATCGTGTTTTCCGGCGCATACGTACGCCACACGGGGGCGGTCGCTGCATGTCCGGATTGGCCGCTCTGCCACGGGCAGCTCATCCCTCCGCTCACCGGTGAAATCGGCATTCACTTCGCCCACCGCGTCGCTGCGGCTCTCGGTGTTCTCATTTTAGCTTGGGTATGGTACCTGGCGCAGAGTGAAAGGCTGCGGCCCGATGTCGCACGGGGTGCCGGTGCCGCTTTTCTCCTCATGGTGTTGCAAGCCTTAAGCGGCGGGCTTTCCGTGTTGACGAGTTTTTCCCTGACGGCCATGATGCTGCACAGCAGTATCATCGTCGTGTTGTTCGGTGTGCTTGCATATACTTCATTGCAGGTATGCAGAGAACCGGGACCGGAATTGTCGCCCCACGTGTACCGTAGCTTCGTGAGCAATTAATCGGCTTGCGTGTTCACCATATGATGTGCGGTCAGCGAAACTCTCCGGAAGAATTCGTCCCTGGCGGGGCCGGTGAGTCCGATTTCGTCGAGCGCTTCTTTCATGCAGCGCAGCCACGCTTCGGCGCGCACCGGCGTAATTGGAAAAGGCAAATGCCGCGCACGCAGCCTTGGGTGGCCGTACTTTTCGGAGTATAAAGGCGGGCCTCCGGTAAATTGGGTTAGGAAACGAAACTGCTTTTCCTCGGTTTCGGTTAAGTCTTCCGGAAAAATGGGGCTGAGATCAGGGTCTTTCGCCACGCGGCGATAAAACGCCCGGACAAGTCGAGCGATTGTTTCGGTGCCGCCAAGCTGGTTGAACAAACTGTGTTCCGACTGAATCAAAGCTCATTCCTCCGATACGTTCGACAAAGTGCATCGGCGCGGAGAGAAGACGGTGTATCCGCCTTCGCCGCGCTCATTCGCATTGTATCAAATCTGTGGACGGCTTGGTAAAGTACAAGGAGAGGTGACGTCGATTGAAACTGTATGCGCTGACGGGCTGCCCGTACTGCGAGATGGTTGAGGAGCGGCTGGAGCGGTACGGTGTGGCATACGAACGGATTGAGGTGCCCAGGGCTCATGCTGAACGTCACGAAGTGATTCGCGTGTCGGGTCAGCCGACCGTCCCGGTTCTTGTCGATGGCGACGTCGTACTCGACGACGAAGAGAAGATTTTGCCGTATCTCGACGCGAAGTACGGGCAAGTGAAGAACGAGTGAATTTCGGCTGAAAAGGACCAACCTGTGAAGCGGCGGCGGGCCGATCATCGCGTGCTGCGGATGATCCGTGTTCGCCGCCGTTCTGTTGTTTTTATTCCTCTTCCTCGGCTTCTGCGGCTTCCAGCAGTTGAGTCAGGTAGCGACTTTGGGCCGTCAGCGTCTGGCGATAAACGTGAACGCGGTGCTGCCGGTTGACCGGAATTTCGGTTGGCCCCTTGTTCTCAAATTCTTCGGCACATGCATCGCCGCACGCCGCACGAACGCGCTCAATGGCTTCCGGGCGCCATTTGCGGTACGTTGCTGCGAATCCTTCCCGCATCGACAAGAGCTCTTCAATTTCTTGCAGCAGTTGTTCGATCGCTGCACGATCCATCTTGGCCATGCCAATCGTTCCCCCAACATCAAATTCGGTTTCGGCCTTGTGGTGATTCAAGGCAAACCCTTAATGTTATTGGTCATTTTGCCAGGAGGTCCTGCAAAGCCGGCTCCAAATGCTCGAAACGGTAGGTATAGCCCATGCGGAGTGCCGCGGCGGGTCGGACACGTTGACCGGTCAACACGAGGTCGGCCATTTCACCCAACACGAGACGCAGCAAAGCGCCCGGTACGCGGAACCGTGCGGGCCGGTGCATGACGCGACCCAACGTGCGGGCGAATTCGCGCATGCGCACGGGATGAGGCGCCGTTCCGTTGACCGGACCCGCAATGTCCTCACGCTCGAGGATGGTTCGGATGAGGCCGATCAAGTCGTCGCGGTGAATCCACGACAGCCATTGGTCACCTGATCCGAGCGGTCCGCCGACGAACAAGCGAAAAGGCAAAACCATGCGTGCCAGTGCTCCGCCGTCTTCGCTCAATACAAGTCCTGTGCGCAGATAGACCGTCCGAATTCCCGCATCTTGAGCCCGCGCGGCTTCACTCTCCCAAGCGTGGACAACGTCAGCCAAAAAATCGTTTCCTTTTGGGGAATTTTCGTCAACCCAGTCGTCGCCCGGTCCGTAAAAGCCAATGGCCGATCCGCTGACCAAGACACGCGGCCGATCGGACGCTTCAATCATCGCCGACGTGAGTGCCCGCGTAGGCTCGACACGGCTGCGGCGGATTTCCTGTTTGTATTCTGGGGACCAGCGTCGGTTGATTGGCGCACCGGCGAGGTGAACAACGCCGTCAGCGGCAGCGATGTGATTGGGCCAGGGGTCGTTGTCGTGAATCTCGGGCCAAGGTACGTTGCGGGTTTTGCCTTGAAACAGCTGCTCTGCACAAGCAGGCGAACGGGTAAGCAAGGTGATGGTATGTCCGTCGCGAAGGAGCGCCTCGATGAGGTGGCGTCCGATGAGTCCGGTTCCGCCTGTAATCACAAGATGCATGGACCTCCACCTTTCGGACGGATTTGTCCTCCGTTGACGGATATACAACGAACGGACGGACTTCTCCTTTGTCAAAGGGGCTGCCCCACGCTGGGGACAGCCCCTTGCTCAGCGGCGGACACCTGGATCAGGCGGCATCGGTACTCCGGCCGCGAGCTGCTGCTCGGCTCGCATAATGGCCGCCTTGACCAAGTTTCCTGCCTCTCGGGTGGTGATATTGCCCCAGTCGCCCTGCTGAACCTTATGCGCGAACCCGAGCTCCTGGGCCAACTCGTACTTGAGCTGCTCGGACATAAGGGATCGTCTGCGGGCCAATTGCTCACCTCCACCGTTAGCATTGCCCGCGGGGGCCTTTCGCATCGCGTCGGGCGCACGGTGAACAATGGATACGGCCGACTCAACTGCCGGACGGCGGACGATGATCTTCGGGAGCTGCAGCCGCCATGTCCGGCTGACTGCCGGCGGTTCGAGCAGCGGCAAACGGTTCGGGTGTACCGTAACGCTCATCGGTGCCAAAATACAAGGCGCGTGCGGGAATCGCCGGTTTGATGCCGAGCTCGTCCATCAGCCGCATGATCATCAAGTTGACTTCTTGGCGCACCTGCAAATGCACGGCCCAAGCGGTTGACACGGTGAAGTAGTAGACGAGGATGTTCAGGCTGTGTACGCCGAAGTCGGTGAACTTGACCATGAAAAAGTTTTGGTCGACGCCGCTGTGGTTGGTGAGGATATCTTCGATGCCTTTGACTAAACGCTCCATCTGGTCGGCGGTCGTTTCGTACGACACGCCGAGCTCAAAGCGCACTCTGCGGATGGGCATTGCCGTGTGGTTCTCGATTTGGCTGTTGGCCACTTTGTTGTTCGGCAGCGTCACCAACGTGCGCGGGAACGTGCGGATGCGTGTGGAGCGGAATCCGACCTTTTCGACGATGCCCGAGACGTCGCCGATCGTGATCCAGTCACCGACCTTGAACGGTTTGTCGGTGAACACGATGATGGAACCAAAAATGTTGGACAAGGTGTCCTGTGCCGCCAAAGCGACGGCCAAACCGCCGATCCCGAGACCGCCGAGGAGGCTCGTGATGGGATAGCCCAAATGTTGGATGACCAACAGTGCGCCTACGATGCCGACAAAAATTTTCAATGATTTTTTCAGCAGCGGGATGATTTGCTCTTCAATGGGGATATCGTCCTGGCTTGCTCGTGATTCGACGAAATAGGCGAGTACGTCGACCAGGCGTATGAGCAGCCAAATGGTGATGACGGCCATGGCGACTTCGTACATCTGGTTGACGAACTGAACCGTGATAAACGGCTCGCCGGTCGACCCGGCATCCGGCGGCTGCAGCATCAGCGTCCTTGCCGCAAAGAACAGCCCGGTGACGCCGATATAAGCCGTCAGCGGCCGCATGAGTGCTTCGACCACACGACCGGGATAGCCGCCGCCGTACGGCTCCAGCCAGGGAATCACCACGCGGCCGAGAACGAATTCGGCGGCGCGGCGAGCGAACAAAGACCCCAAGACGAATATCAAAGCAAAGATATATTGCCAGGCAGGAACGCCAAACCACGTGTAATCCAATCGTTCTTGGAACGCTCTGCCCCAACTGACGAAAGCTTCGAAAGCTGCCATTTCCGTTTCCAAGGAACGACACCTCAACTTCGCTGCGGGACCGTGTTGTCGACAATAAGCATCTTCTTCGATTCGGGGCTTTCAACGCCTGCTTTTTCTTCATGCCATAACATGAGATAATAGAGTGATACCAACGAGTACTTGTTAAGGAGGAACCAGGCATCGGCTTCATCAGCAACTTTTTCCGCGTTCCCGAAAATCAAATGATTGTAACTTTTTCCCATGGCCTGGTGTTTTTCCTGATGGGCTTTGCCGTTTTGCTTCAATCCAGGCAGAGGCGGCACGTTTCCGAGGTTACGGTGGCCCAAAGCCTTCCGTGGTTGGGTTTGTTCGGCATTGTTCAGGCGCTGGCCATTTGGGGAGCGACGTTCGTCCCCTTGCAGAGCTCGTATGTGCCCGAATCAACCGTCCGCACGTTGCTGACGCTGGAAACGCTGCTAATGGCCATTGCGGCCACGTTGCTGCTGCATTTCGGAGCCAGGCTTTGGGCGGATTCGCTCGACCGAAAGACTTTAGGCCGTCGTACTTTGCATCTGTTGGCACCGGTGTTGTTCGGCTCTTGGCTGCTCCTTTTTTCGGTTCTGGGCATCGGCGGATCGTGGGAGCACATTGAGCATTGGCTCGGCTCGGGGCAGGTCATGGCGAGCTACGGTTTGGTCTTGCCTGGGGCCATCATTACCTGCTGGGCGCTGTTGTTGCAGGCGCACGAATTCCGCACACTAGGTATGAACCGCCTGATCGTGCACTTGAAGTGGCTGACGTTTTCCGTAGCCTTGTTTTCCGTCACGGCGTTCATCAACGTAACGCCGACACCGCATTTTCCCGGGCATATCCTCAACCGGGAGAATTTCTTGGAGTGGACCGGCGTCCCCGTTGACGTTCCGGCAGGTACCGCAGGGCTGTTGATGGCGATTTTCGGCGTACGCATTCTCGAGCTGTTCAACATTGAGTTGGGACGCCGCCTGGATGCGGCTCGGCGTGTGAAGATTTTGCTCGATGAACGCGATCGCATTGCGCGTGAGCTGCATGACGGAATCATCCAGCAGCTCTACGGAGTAGGGCTCACGCTGGAATCGGCCGTCTTCGCTCTGGACAAAACGCCGGACAAGGTGCGCGAAATCCTCCAGGGAGCCATGAACCGTTTGGACGAGACGATTCAAGACATGCGCGTCTACATTATGGACCTCAAAGGGGCGGATGAACATACCGATCTGATCGAACTCCTTCGTGCTCTCGTCGACGAGATGGCCGAAGAGCACGGCATCTCGATTGAACTGGACGCAGGAGCTCTCAACGCCGGATATCTCAGCGACGAAGAGCGCGGGCATATCCTCCAAATTGTCCGCGAGGCGGTGAGCAACGCGGTGAGGCACGGTCGTGCGCATCGTGTCATTGTCTCGATCAGACAGCAACACGGCTTGCATCTCATCATCGAAGACGACGGTACGGGATTCGAATTTCACCCGTCGATGGTGAGCGGCGGGCCCAAAATTGGGCAGCGGGTGCACCACGGACTGCGAAACATGATGCGGCGCGCTGAACTTTTGGAAGGCTATCTGGACGTTCAAAGCGAAATAGGCAAAGGTACCCGTGTGCTCTTAACGCTGCCGGAAAGGACGATCACACAAAGTGGAAAAAATTCGAGTACTGATCGCCGATGATCACGAGGTCGTTCGAGTTGGGCTGCGAAGCCTGTTGGAATCGGTAGATGACATTCAAGTAGTCGGTGAGGCTGCGTCCGGAATCGAAGCCATCGAGCGGGCCGAAGCGCTTCAGCCCGATGTCGTTGTGATGGACGTCCGGATGCCCGAAATGGGCGGCATCGAGGCGTGTCGGGCAATTCGCTCGGCGAATCCTAACATCAAGGTCATCATGCTCACTTCGTACAGCGATGATGAAGCGGTCTTCGCTTCGTTGATGGCTGGAGCGGGCGGCTACGTACTCAAGCGTATCGGCACGAGTCAGCTCATCGAGGGAATCCGCGTGGTGGCGAGCGGAGGGTCGATGCTCGATCCCAAAGTGACGGGGCGCGTGCTCGAGCGCCTGCGCGAGGGCGACGAAACGGAAGACGAAACCGTCGAAGTGCTCACCGATCAAGAACGCCGCATTCTCGATTTGATCGCGCAAGGTTTCACCAATCGGGAAATTGCCGAGCGGTTGTTCCTAAGCGAAAAAACCGTACGAAACTATGTCAGCAACATCCTCGGCAAGCTGCAGGTGAGCAACCGCACCCAGGCAGCCGCTTACGCCCTGCGCAAGAAGTTTGGCGGAGACGCTTCAACCACTTCGCCCGAAGCCTAGATCGAGCCTGGCTAGAAGTGGCAGTCATCGTGCAGCAAACCTCGCCGCTCCGCTTTTTTCGTTTCCCGGGCAGGCATCGCTTCGTCCGGATCAAACACCACGCAGCGACTTTCCGCCTTTGGCTGATGTTGCCGATCGGCTGACGCCGCTTCATCGGCAAGAATTTTTTCAGTGTGAACAAAAAACGATACAAGAACGAGCGCGACGCCCGCGATCGCCGCGCCCCCCAAAAACATCGTCAGATCGCCGTAGGTTTGCACTAAACCAAACGCAGGGGGGCCGACGGCAACACCGAAAAAGCGTACGGTTCCGTACAAAGCCGTAATGAGTCCGCGCTCGTCGGCATCCGTGGCTCCCGTAATGAGTGTGTTCAGGGCAGGGAGCATCAATCCGATTCCTAGGCCCATCACTGAAGCGAAACCAATGAGGGCGGTCAAGCTCGACCAGAAGGCTAGACCGAGCAATCCGCCGACGGTGAGGCTGAGACCGGCTATCATGACCGATTTCAGCCACTTCGTCCGTTTTTCAAGAAAAAGGCCGCTCGTATAGGCGACAACGGTCATCACGGTCACGGGAACGGCCAAAATCAGTCCCTTGACCACACCGGTAATCGCATGTCGAGCTTCAATCTCGTCCGAGATGAAACTGAGCAGCCCGAACAGCAAAAACAGACCGACGGCGCCGGTGAAATACGTGATGGCCAAAGGCACGCCTTTGGCTTGAAAAATGGGGCCTAGCGAACGAATATAATCGGACGGCTTTTTCGACTGCCGTTCAACTTTCGGTTCACGCACCAGCAGCCAGATGGCAAATGCAATGGGAATCGCCAGAATGCCGTAGGCAAAAAAAGGGCCGAACCAAACCAACAACCCGAGTGCAGCGCCCGCAATCGGGCTGACGACCTTGCCGAGCCCGTTGGCCGCCTCCAAAATGCCGACCGCCTTGGTCCGCTCGCCGCCTTGAAATTGATCGCCCGCGAGCGCAAGAGCAATTTGATAAGTTCCTCCGGCTCCCAGTCCTTGCACAATGCGTCCTCCCAAAATCCAAGGGTATGGATTCGCCAGCAGCCAGGCTGCAAATCCTGCCGCCAGACCACCGAGACCGTAGAGCAGCAAAGCGGGGAACATGACCTTCTTTCGTCCGACGTAGTCGGAAACGGCTCCCGCAAAGGGGATCACGATTCCGGCCGGGACGGAGAACGCCGTGACGAGCAAACCGACTTGAAATTGGGTGAGCTGGAGCCGTTCTTCCATCAGTGGGAACACGGGGATCAGCATGGAATTGCCGAGCACCATGATGAACGGTACGGTGGCCAAAATGAAGAAGGGGAGAACCGTTCGTTTTTCCAAAACCGTGGCACTCCTTTGCAGCGATGGATGTCCGGCTCAAAAGACAGGTTGCCACCTTTTTTCTTTCCTCTTTCGGGCTAATCTATCCGACATGAAGCTTTGGGAAAGCCTTCCGGGTTTGGGGTTCCGAAGGGATCCGGCGATGCCTGGCGAAGGTTAGAATGCAGCATTTGCAGTGAGGCAATTTTTTCTTTCGAGGTTGGAGCCATGGATGAATCGATTTTCGAACGGTCGCATGAAGGCCTGGAACTCACGGATGCCGAAACGCAGCCGGCGGTCAGCCCGGAGTTCGCGGCCAGGGTCGACGACGTTTTGACCCGGTACGGTGACCTTTGGGAGGCTTTGGCCGATGCTGACGCTTGACGAAGCCGTTTGGTTGCAGGCGAAAATCGTGGAAGCTACGGGAGGCACCGCGGGCGTCAAGGATCCGGACAAGCTCCAGCGAATTCTGCAGCGCCCGAACGCAATGGACGGCGGCGTGCCCAAGTATCCGGCTTTGTTGCAAAAAGCGGCGATCTTGATGCAAGGCATGCTTTACGAGCGTCCGTTTGTCAGCGGCAACCGCCGCACCGCGCTGGCCGCGGTCGCCATTGTTTTGCATGCGTCCGGATACCGCCTGCGGGTGGAAGCGAGCGACTACGAACGATTCGCCAAAGGTGTGGAAATGGGAATCACCTCTTGGCACCGGATCACCGCGTGGTTGAAAGGGCACGTCGTACGGGAGCGGTCTGTTGCATCCGGCACATCTTCGTAACCGCAGCCGATCCGTTCGCCGCTCGCACGGGCGCGTAACGGCAAAGCGGCCGTTTTCAAAAAGGGGTTGGACCCATTGAGGCTTGCAGGTATCATATCCTCCGTAATGGTTTTGATCGCGGTCAGTCTCGGGATCTACTCGTTGAGTGACCACTTCGGTTTGTCTACAAGCGACATTATGGTCATTATGGCCCCGGTTGCGCTGGGGGTGGTCGTCTTGACGGTTGGCCTCGTCATTTTCGGCTTTTGGACCGTAAAGAAACTCAATCAGGCTGACGAGCCAACCCCATCGAGCGACGCGCGTCAGTATCGTCGCTCCTGAGCGTATCAAGTTGGGAGGCACAACGTATGACGGAGCATTACGCATTCGATGAGTTAGAGCGCAAGTGGCAGGCGTATTGGGAGGAGCAAGGGCTCGACCGGGTGACGGAAGATCCGGAAAAACGCGAGCGCAAGTACTATTGCCTTGAGATGTTTCCGTACCCTTCCGGACGCCTCCACATGGGTCACGTGCGCAACTACTCCATCGGCGATGTCGTCGCAAGGTTCAAGCGGATGCGGGGATGGAACGTCTTGCACCCGATGGGGTGGGACGCCTTCGGTCTGCCCGCCGAAAACGCAGCGATTCGAAACAAAATTCCGCCCGCGAAGTGGACGTGGGACAACATCGCGGCGATGCGGGAACAGCTCAAAAGGCTCGGCATCAGCTACGCTTGGGATCGTGAAATTTCGACGTGTCATCCGGACTACTATCGGTTTACACAATGGCTGTTCCTGCAGCTCTACAAGCGAGGACTCGCCTACAAAAAGCATTCGGCCGTCAACTGGTGTCCGTCTTGCCAAACGGTCTTGGCGAACGAGCAGGTTGTCGCCGGCGCCTGCGAACGGTGTGACACACCGGTCAAGCAGACTGATCTCGAACAGTGGTTTCTCAAGATTACCGCCTATGCGGACCGTCTGCTGGAAAATCTCGACCGATTGGACGGCTGGCCCGAGCGTGTAAAAATCATGCAGAAAAACTGGATCGGCAAAAGCTACGGGGCCGAAATTCAGTTTCCGATCGTCGGGCACGACGAAGTGCTGCGCGTTTTCACCACGCGTCCGGACACGCTGTATGGCGTTACATACATGGTCGTCGCGCCGGAGCATCCCATCGTGCAAAAGCTCATTGCCGGCACTGAGCGTCAGGCTGAAGTTGAAGCGTTCATCGAACGGGTTGCCCAAAAAGACATCGAAGCGCGCACGGCCGACGAGCGCGACAAAGAAGGCATTTTCACCGGAGCGTATTGCCGAAATCCGGTGACGGGCGAAGAAATTCCGATTTATTTGGGCGACTACGTGCTGATGGGGTACGGCACGGGAGCCATCATGGCCGTACCGGCGCATGACGAGCGTGACTTCGCGTTTGCCCAAAAGTACAACCTGCCCATTCGACCGGTGATTTTGCCCGAAGGAGCGTCTTTGTCTGATCCTTTCACCGAGGCGTACACCGGCGAAGGCAAGATGGTAAACTCGGGCCCGTACGACGGCATGTCGAATGTCGAGGCGTGGACGAAAATCGCCGAAATGCTCGAAGAACGGAAAATCGGCGAGCGCCGCGTTCAGTACAGGCTGCGGGACTGGCTCATTTCACGGCAGCGTTACTGGGGTGTGCCGATTCCGATTATTTATTGCGATGCCTGCGGCACTGTACCCGTGCCGGAAGATCAACTGCCGGTGCTTCTTCCGGAAGATATTGAATTCCAGCCGAGCGGTCGATCTCCGCTTCTCGAGCGCGCGGATTTCGTCCAGACCACGTGTCCGCAATGCGGCGGCAGCGCACGACGCGAAACGGATACCATGGACACGTTTGTCGACTCTTCATGGTATTTCCTGCGGTTCACCGATCCACACAACAAAGAGGTGCCGTTTGATCGCGAAAAGGCCGACTACTGGATGCCGGTCGACCAGTACATCGGCGGAGTCGAGCACGCCATCCTGCACCTTTTGTACGCCCGCTTCATCCAGCATGCCTTGTATGACATGGGGCTCGTCAGCGTAGAGGAGCCGTTCAAGAATTTGCTCACGCAAGGCATGGTGCTCAAAGACGGGGCGAAGATGTCCAAATCGAAAGGCAACGTGGTTGATCCTGAGCAGATCATTGCACAGTACGGCGCGGACACCGCACGGCTGTTCATTCTCTTCGCCGCTCCTCCGGATCGCGACCTCGATTGGAGCGAGGCGGGCGTCGAAGGCTCGTTCCGTTTCCTCAATCGCGTCTGGCGGTTGATCGCGCCGCTCGGTCCAGAGCTCAGCGGTGTCGAGGCGACCAAGGCGGGGGCGGAGCTTGACGGTCCGCACAAGAAAATGCGGCACGAGATTCACCGCGTGTTGGCGAAAGTGACGGAAGACATCGAAGTGCGTTTCCATCTGAACACTGCCGTGAGCTCGATCATGGAGCTCGTCAACGAAATTTATGCCTATAAAGAGCGGGAGGACGCTCGACCGGACGTCCTCAAAGAGGCCGTGGAACACGTGACGCTCATGTTGGCTCCGTTCGTGCCGCATCTGGCCGAGGAATTGTGGCGCAAGCTC
Source organism: uncultured bacterium (assembly GCA_937983075.1). GTDB lineage: Bacteria > Bacillota > Limnochordia > DTU080 > JAAYLA01 > CALKAQ01. The sequence continues at coordinate 60,385 of CALKAQ010000170.1, forward strand.
GGACGCAGCGACAGCGTACACCGGCAGCCATGGCCAGAGGTTGATCGTGCGGCTGCGGCGGCCGACGAAGTGACCATTGTGGTGCAAGTGAACGGCAAGGTGCGGGACCGTTTGGTCGTCGCTGCCGATCTCGACGAAGAAGCGACGCGTGAAGCCGCGCTTGCGCTGCCGCGCATCCAGGAGCTGACCGCTGGCAAGCAAGTTCAACGCGTGATCGTCGTACCCGGCCGGTTGGTCAATGTCGTCGTGAAGTAGCGCCGCTGGCCCTATTCATACGCTGAATTACATTTCCGGGCCGGGAGGAATGCCGCTCCCGGCCTAGAAATGTCTTCGTGAAAACGTTCGGTTTCTCGCCAGCGTCGAAGCCAAACCGTGCTCTTGAGGGGTCAGGAGGTCGGAACATGATCGACTTTCGCCGCTTGGAGCACGTTTTTTTATGCTTACTCGTCGTCATGGCGCTTCTTGTCGGTGCAGCACGTCTCATCGTCCATCTGTCCCGGCCTGAAGTTCAGCTCACGCTGGCGGCCGGAGCCGCCGCAGACCATCATGAAGCGCCGGAAATCGGAAAAGCCGAAGGAGCGGGGCTGAAAGGATCGGTTATGGCGGCGTTGACGCCGTTCCCGATAAGCCGTTTCGGAATGCTGCCTTATCATGTCGGCGTCGGCTGGAACCGCATTGTCAACGGAACTTCCGCTGTCCAATTCGACGAAACCGGGACGGAGGCGGTGCGAGAAAACTCAACCGACGTGACTGGCATAACGCCCGACGGACGCGTCGATATCAACCGGGCAACGGTCGAAGAGCTGCAAACGCTGCCAGGCATCGGTCCGGCGCTTGCCGCTCGCATTCTCGAACTGCGCGAGTATCGGGGAGGCTTCGTCTATCCCGAAGAACTTCTCGATGTCAGCGGCATCGGCCCGGCCCGCTATGAGCGATTGAAGGACCTTATCGTCATCGGTCCCTGGGAACCATGATTCTCGGCTCTGCAGCGTCAGCTCCGGCCTTGGCGTGGTTTGCTGCCATCGCGCTGGGCGTTGCATTGCAGTCTGTGTTCTCTTTTGCAGCGCGGGACTGGATCATCGCGGGCAGCGTGGTGGCCGTGTGCTGGTGTGTTGTACGTTTTCGACGCCGGTCGTCGGCTTCAGTTTTGCTCCTCGTTTTGTGGGCAATCGGCAGCGGTTGGTGGACGTATCAGCACCAGGAAAGACAGCAGGCGTGGCTCGCTGCGTTGCCTGAAGGCAGCGGAGCGTGGGAAGCTCGGGTGATTGCCGTTCCGCCGGATGACGGTGTGAAGCAGGAGTGGCTGGTGCGTCCGGCAACTTTGCCGGGGCTCCGGCATCGCCCGCCGCTCGTGGTCGTTAGGCCGTCGGAATTCGTCACGCGGGATGTTTCTCAAGAGCAGCTCGATCACGTTCGTTCAACCATGCACAGCCTTGCCGTCGGCGACTCGGTTTTCATTCAAGGGACGTTGACGCACCCGAATCCCGCAGGCAATCCGGGAGAATTCGATTTTCGCTCCTACCAGCTGCGCCAGGGAATCGTCGGCACAGTTTACGCCCAACGGATAGAACGCCTCGGTGATCGAGACGCCTTCCGCTGGACGGAACGGCAAACAGCCGCCGTTCAGTCGTGGATGCATGCGGCGCGCATGTGGGTGCGAAGGGTCATCCTCGAGAACGCTTCGGAGCGTTCCGGTCCGGTGCTGTTGGCCATGCTCACGGGCGACCGCAGTGCCGTCGATCCCGAGGTGGAAACAATCTTCCGGCGGACGGGGATAAGCCATTTGATGGCTGTTTCCGGTGTGCACGTCGGACTGGTTGCGAGCTTGGCGCTTGTCGTCAGCCGTTTTATCGGCTGGCGGCGCTGGGGCAGCGTCGCACTGGTGGTACCTTGGATCGTGTTTTATGTTCTTCTTGCAGGCACCAAACCTTCGGCGCTGCGAGCGGGTATCATGGCCGTATGCGGCTTACTGGCGTTTACGTTGGGACGGCGCACGAGTTCCCTTCAATATTGGGCGCTGGCGGGCGGCTTGTTGTTGATGTACAACCCCTTCAGTCTATACGACGTCGGTTTTCAATTGTCATTTGCGGCTTCGGGAGCGATTTTGCTCTGGGTGCGCGCTGCGCGCACCATGGAAATTCCGGCCGGCTGGCGTGAGCGATTGCGCCTTTCGCTTCGGGTCAAT
>CALKAQ010000171.1 GCA_937983075.1 uncultured bacterium
GTTTTTGGGGAACTTTGCTCCGACGGTTTTGGGGCATTTCGTTCCGGCCTTGACATTCATCAGCGGCTTCGAGGCACGGTGCGAGCCTTTGGCGGCTGCGGAACGGGCTATTATTGCGACACGATTATGTCCAGCGGCGATGATTCATGTCGTCGTTGGGTGTCGGACGAGCGGTCAGCGCCATAGATGAACATCCAAACGATTTGCAGGGCCACTAGCAATCACGGATTGAAGAAGCGAGTTCGTGAATGGCGCTCGAGTGGGATTGTGAAGCGTCGACGGGAACTGCACGGTTGTGGAACAGCAGACCGTACGCCATTTTCCCCTCTGACTTGTTCCTTCACGTCGACTAGCCCCCACGAGGTCTAAAAAGCAATTCGTCATGACATCCGAAAAGCGATACGGATTGATCGCAACCGACGCGGCGAACGGGTGAATGTAGCAGGGATGTAAAACCTTTCGTTATAATTCCTAAATATCCTCAACAATGGAGGGTGGTTGCTATAGGTGGGGGGATGGTTTTGCCGTGTCCTCGCGCAACGTGTGGCAAGCCGCGCCGCCTCTCGGATTAGGTGACCCTTCGGGCGAAGATGGGCGCGAAGTTGGCTACGTCGTCGCTCGACAGTTGCGCGGGTTTGACGCTGACGCGACCGCTGGCTGCCGCTGCCGCTTATACTCGACTGCTTCATCACTGACCGGACGGCGGGTGTTTCGAACAACGGATGAACGACTGCAGTGTGAGGAGAGACCTTGAGTGCCTACATCAAATTGTCCTTTTTGCAACATTGGGCTCTTACCGGAGCAGCGCGTCGTTCTCGAGAACGAGACGTGCTTGTTTCTGCAAATGCCCCAGGAGGTGCTGGTCGGGTCGGGCGTCATCGTGCCAAAAGCGCATCGCGAGACGGTGTTTGACCTCACGGCGAATGAGTGGCAAGACACGTACGACATGCTGCAGCGTGTCAAAGTGCTGCTCGACAATGAATACGCGCCGGATGGGTACAACGTCGGTTGGAACGTCGGCAGCGTCGGGGGACAGCACATCTTCCATGCTCATTTTCACGTCATTCCGAGATTCGCCGATGAACCATTTGCCGGGAAAGGAATTCGGCATTGGCTGAAGCAGCCGGAAAATCGTCGCAAGGTGCGCGACGCGGTCCGGTGAAAGGAGCCCACGAAGCGGGCCGGTCGTTGAGGGTCGACCGATGAGAATTTGGATGTGCAAAGACGACGCATTCATGTAGGACGGTCCGGCTAGGATGTAATGCTCGCAGCGGGAGGGTCGGAGCGTGCAAGACGCGGAATTTAAGCAGTTGCGCACTCAGGTGTTTGAAATGTATGGTCGGGGGGCTTACGAGGAAGCGTTGGCGCTGATTGAAGAAAAGTGGGAGGCCTTTCCGGATTTCGAAAGCGACCTCTTCTTTTGGCGGGCGTGCCTAGCCGGCCGCTTGGGCGACGGCGCCGGTGCCATCGACGCCTTGAGGCAGGCTGCAGAGCGGGGGCACTGGTACCATGAGCGCATGTTGCGGGACCCGGACCTTGATCTCATCCGCTCGTCGGAAGAGTTGGCGGAGCTGCAACGTCTTTTCCAGGAAAGGTACGAGCGGGAGCAGGCGGAAGCACGACCGCGGCGAGAAGTTTGGGAGCCGCACGGAAGCCCGCAAGGGCTGCTGGTGGCACTGCACGGCGCGGGCGGCAGCATTTTGACGGAAGGTCATTACTGGCGCTCTGCCGTAGACTTGGGCTGGCGCGTCGCTGCTCTTCAATCGTCCCAAGTGATGGGACCCGGCCGCTATCATTGGCAGGACGCGGACAAGGCCACGGAGGAGCTGCGGCAGCACCTCGCGGCCATCGGCGAAGCGCTGCTGACGGTGCTCGCCGGGTTCTCCATGGGCGCAGGCGTGGCTATTCGAGCTGTCTTAAGCGGCACCGTGCCGGCGCGGGGCTTCCTGGCCGTCGCGCCGAGCATTCGCATGGAGCAAATGACTCCGCTCATCGCCGCAGCGCCACGGGACTTGCGGGGGTACATCGTCGTCGGCACCGAGGACGGCTGGTCGTACGGACCGGCGATGCAGTTGGCCGCCGCTCTTCGAGGGGCGGGTTTGGAATGCAGCGTCGAGAAGGTCGAGGGCTTGGACCACGACTACCCGGCAGACTTTGCCGCCAGCCTTGAGCGTGGCTTGGCGTTTTTGCAAAAGTAGGCCCCGACTTCGTGTGGCTTTCGATTCCAATATTATCGGCTGAAAAGTGTCGCGGCGTTTCGACGGTTCGCCCGTGAGGAGTGTGTCATGAAGACGTACGACAAAGCGGTCCGAGACCGCATCCCGGAGATGATTGAGCGTTCAGGAAAGACGTGCGTGACGGAGGTTTTGCCGCCGGAGGAGTTTGAGCGGAAGCTGAATGAGAAGCTGCGGGAGGAAGTGGAGGAGTACCTCGAGAGCCGGAGCATCGAGGAGCTGGCCGACCTCGTCGAGGTGGTCTATGGGATATTGGAGATGCGAAACATTTCGCTCGAACAGTTTGAGGAGCTCCGTCTGGCAAAGAAAAAGGAGCGCGGCGGCTTCTCCCAACGGATCTGCCTGAGGTCGGTGTCCGACTGAAGATGTTCTCAGCTTCGCGGGTCGTTGACAAGCCTATCAATTTCCCCACGGTATCCGTCGCTGGCCGTTCCCGACTCGCGCCCAAACCTTGAACCTGAATCTAGAACCCCAACCTTGAACCCGGTTTCGGCTCGCCGGGTGGCCTACCTCGAGCATGCCCGTCGCTTAGCCAGGAGCTTCGCTCGCCCGTGCGGAAAAAGGTATGGGACTACTTCCTGTTTGGATTTCGGTTCTTGTCGGACAGGTGCGGAGCGGCGTGTGTGCCGAGCCCGTGGGAGCGGCGAGCGCGCTAGGCAAGGCGCTTCGCATAACAGACATCCACGCCGCGCCCGTGCGGGCGATGCGTGCGTCCGCGTGCCTGCCGGACGCTCGAGGAGGTGAACGAAATGCAGCAAGTGATTTTGGTGGTCGGCGATCTGCTCGCTTTCTTGTTCTTTGGCGCGCTGGGGCGGGCCAGCCACGAGCTGGAGTTGAGCCTGGCGACCGCGATCGGGGCGGCCTACCCTTTCGCTCTGGGCTGGCTTGTGATGGGTCTCATTCTTGGTACCTTCCGGCCTGAACGGGCGGTGCGGCCCTTGGAGGCGGTCAAGTGGGCATGGCTTACCTGGGTAGCAGCGTGGGTCGTGGGTCACTTTTTGCGGAGCCTGATTTTGCAGCGCCCCATCATGTTGAGCTTCGCGCTGGTGACTTTGGGGACGAACCTGGTCATCTTGGGTCTGTGGCGGGCGGCTTACGCGTGGCTGGTCGGCCGCAAGGCCTGAGCGTGCACGACGGCGATACTTAACTCGCAAAATGCTTCGAGACGGGACCGGGGTAACCGCAGGCGATGTGGAGCAGAATCCGCCGGTGGTGGAGCCCGACGGGAGCCTCAGGGTGAGCTTGACCCGGTTTGGTGGACACAAGAGACTGGTATCAGAGAGATGTCCAT
>CALKAQ010000172.1 GCA_937983075.1 uncultured bacterium
CGAAAGCGGCGTGGGCAAATCGACCACGCTCCGGGCGCTGAAACACGAACTGGACGTGGCCCGCTTCGACGTCATCTACATCGGCTTGACCAATCCGAGCACCGTGGGCTTCTTCGAAGCGCTGCTGGCGGCGTTGCACGTGGAGATTCCGTACCGGCCCAGCCGCGCCCGGCGTCTGGCCTCGGAGGTGCTGCTGGAGCGTTTCCGCAGCCAGCAGCGGATTCCCGTTCTGCTCATTGACGAGGTGCAGGGATTCTCGATTCAGCTCTTGGAGGCCATTCGGGGCCTGATGAACTACGACTGCGACTCTTTCTCGCCGTTCTCTCTCGTGCTGACGGGCAGCGACGAGTTTCGCCAGCGGCTGCCCATGCGAGCGCTGCAGGCGCTGGCCGGCCGGCTGCAGATTCGTTTTCATCTGACGGGGCTGCTTCCTGAGGAGACGGTGCACTACGTGGAGCATCAGTTGCGGGCCGTGGGGGCCGAGCGCGAGATCTTCACACGGCCGGCTCTTCAGCGGCTGCACGAGGTGAGCGGCAGCATCCCCCGCCACATCAACCATCTGGCCACCTTGGCGTTGATGGCGGCCGTCGGCACGGAGACCCGACTGGTAGACGAGGAACTCGTCCGGGCTCTCATCGAGACCGAGTGGCAGGGGGTGGCGTCGTGAAGAGGACAGCCATTTCGGTGACGCTGCCTCGGCCCATCAACGGGGTGAGCATCTGCCAACGATCCGTCGCCATCCGGGCACAACTGCACGACGTGACGCTGGGGTTCGACGGAGCCGAGCACGTCGACGAGTTTTTGTCACGGTTCGCAGATACATGGGCTCGATGGCACCGCTCGGATGAGGAGGAGGTTGTCACGCTGCTGCAGCAGACGCTGCCGTTCTAGCTCGTGACATCACCAAAAAACTGCCTGTCAGAGCGCCGTTACACGGCGCTCTTTTGCAAAACAGCGCGGCCAAAAACCACGCGAGCGCGACGGCCATTTAGCACGCGATGCAACACTTGTCCATGAAACGGGGAGAATTGAGTACGTTGAGCACGGCCTCCTCCTCCTCGGGCGATAGCGCTCGAGGAGACGGCCTCCGAGTCGTTTGCGGCGGCGAAGCATTGTGTTTGCTGTAATACGAGGACCGAGGTCCGCCCAGGGCCTCACATGCGGCGGATACGCCGACTTCGATTGCGAGTCGCTTGGCGGCTTGCATTAGGACGTCTCGCCGTTCTCGTCCAACGAGCCCTGTGCCAGCAACTCCGAGACTTTTTTTGGACGTCGATGATGACACGTGTCTTCGAGGGTTCCTCGCGCACTCGCTGTAACTCCCGCCGCAGCTTGGCGTTCTCCTCTTCAAGCGGATTCGGCTCTTTAGGCACCGGGCCGGGCTTTCCCCCAGCCAGTGCCTGCGCGATTGCCGCGTCACGGGCAGCCCGCCATTTCCGCACCGTTGAGTCATGCAAACCCTCGCGGCGGAGCAGTGCTCCCAGTTCACCGTGCTTGCAGGCGTCCACCTCTTCCAGGATGCGCTCCTTGTACTCGGCCGTGAAGCGACGTCGCTGCGGCTTTACCACAACCTCGGGATCGGGTGCGTTGCTTGTAGAATCCTGGCGCGCTCCCTCTGCGCCATGGGTGCCGTCCGAATCGGTCAGGTTATCCACAGGCACCTCCGGCGCGTTCGTCGCTCCGATATCCATCCATCGAGTCAATTGGTAGGTTCCTTTCTGTCCATCCCAAACGATATCCAGTCTTAATTCGGGATGGCCAGCTGTCTATCCTATATTGACACAGTAGGGACCCCTTGGACCGGTGTGAATCCTTCTTTGCCTGTGAAGTTGACGTTTGTAGATGCTTCACTTACTTGCCGCTCAGGCGGCTCAAAGACCCACTCTTCAAGGACCGGCGTGATAATGTTTGTTCCGAGTAAGACCGGTCATGCTCCAGCGACTTTCCTCGTCCGTGTAGGCAATGTTTCCGTTGTCAGACACCAAGCGCATATTTTCAATGCGGTGGCCATCGGCATCAGTTACCACACCCGCAATGTCGTAAAACGTCTTGCGGTTGCCCGAAGGACTTAACGAAGAGCAACCCATCAATACGACGGTCAACACGACAATGACAGACCCAAGTGAAATCAATCGATGCAAGAACTATTCCCCCCCTCCCGCCGGTGATTCTGCGCCCTTCGGAGGATCGCTAAAGCGACGCATAAACTTCTCCCACAGCGCCTTAGTGTAGCAGGGTACACTCTTCCATGGCCCCGGACCATCTTTAGGCATCTCGTTCGCTCGACCAGGGTTGACAATTGACTGTCAATTCGGTATAGGCATTGGCAAGGGGTTGCGTGAGGGAATTGTGACAAGGAGGTCCGCAAAATGGAAAGTGTTCTCGCTCTGCAACGCCTGATACCGGAACAAGGTATCCCCGAAGACGTCAGAATGTTCAGCGGCGGATCGTGTGTTTTCAACAGTTGTAACGGAAGGACGAAAATCACATAAATAACCGTCCGTTTTAGATGAACGGACAAGTAGCCCACACGCAACCCCTTTAGTTCGAGAATTATCCTCCGGGGAGGATGACGATAATGCCGAACCTGCATCACTTTTATGCCCAGGTAGATTCGGAATGGTACGAGTCATTTGACCGCTACAGCCCGGATGATGAATTTCTAAGGGTGGTCCGCCCTTTACTCCCAACAACCTGGCGTATTCAACGTGACGGCGTATGGTTTGGGGTTCATCCCCCCACCTCATCGCAACTTCCCCGGCAAGGATGGAAAATTCACGTCTCAGCCGTCCCCGAGGATTCAAAGCACGTTTTACATCAAGTAGCCATTATATGTGTAAAACACGAAACTCCATTTAAATTTGCCTTGGACAAACATCTGCTCAGATTGATGAACTCCAAAGGTTGGTCCCGACCTGCTAGCGGGAAATTCATTACAATCTATCCAATTGGTGATACCTTTAGCATGCTGTTGCGCGAATTGTATGACCCCTTGAAACGATATAAGGGACCTTACATACTATCAGACAGGCGATACCGTGACTCCCGGGTTCTTTATTATAGGTATGGTACCATCCACGGAGCTGATATTCTCACCG
>CALKAQ010000173.1 GCA_937983075.1 uncultured bacterium
TCGCCGGAGAATACAAGCGGAGAAATGGATTTCACCTCAATTTAGCCTATGCTGGTGTTTGGCGCAGGTGAAGAAAAAGGTGGAGCGGGGGTGTTGATGAAGAAGCGTTCTCATGCGATCTTGCAGCAATACAGATGGGCTGCAGGAGCTGCAGACTACCACACGCCATGCTGAGCAAGCATCCGCAGCACCACGCACACCCCCTCATCACTGCCACGGCGAGGCACCCCACGCCTATACCACACCTGTTTCACATCGCTGCCTCGCACATCTACCTGTGCCGTATTTCTTGGGCAGCGGCGACTTGATGCATGCCGGCGATGGACTCACTCTTTTGATCCTCGGGAATCGACTCGACGCTGGCGGGCCGGGCTCCTACCGCTGCGTATAGATAATCGACGAGCCCCTTCATGTCATCTTGCAAAATGAGTTCGTGCATGTCGTGGAGGATTTTTCGAATGACCTCCATATCAGGTAGCTCGCCATTGAGAGCCCGAATCTTTTCGTGTTCCGTCTGCCGAACGCTCTCACCATCGTTGATCAGCTCTTCAAACAGCTTTTCGCCAGGGCGAACTCCCGTGAAAACAATTTCGATGTCCTTCCCCGGCTCGTAGCCTGAAAGCCGAATCAAATCCTTGGCCAAATCGACGATCTTCACGGGCTCGCCCATATCGAGGACGAATACTTCACCACCCCGGCCAATCGATCCGGCTTGCAGCACCAGTTGGACGGCCTCGGGGATGGTCATGAAATAGCGGCGCATTTCGGGATGGGTGACGGTGACCGGGCCACCCTGCGCGATTTGCTTTTTGAAAAACGGCACGACGCTGCCGCGGCTGCCGAGAACGTTGCCGAAGCGTACCGAAACAAACCGGGTGGAGCTTTGCGTGGCCATCGCCTGAACGACCATTTCGGCCAGGCGCTTCGTTGCGCCCATCACGTTGCCGGGATTGACGGCCTTGTCGGTAGAAATCATAACGAACGCCTCGGCTCCGGTGGCGGCAGCAGCCTCCGCAACGTTGCGCGTGCCGAACACGTTATTGCGCACGGCTGCATCCGGGTTGAACTCCATGAGCGGCACGTGCTTATGCGCCGCAGCGTGGAACACGACTTCGGGACGAACCTTCTCGAAAATGCGACGGATGCTGAGCTCGTCTTGCACATCGGCGATGAGAGCCGACAGCTTCACATTGGGATATGTTTGCTGCAACTCGTTTTGTATGTCGAAGATGCTGTTTTCTCCGTGGCCGAGCAAATGGAGCTCGCTGGGCCCGAACGACGCAACCTGCCGGCACAGCTCGCTGCCGATGGATCCGCCCGCACCCGTCACGAGAACCCGGCGTCCTCGCAAGTAGCCGGCAATCGCTTCGAGATCGGTGCGGACCGGTTCACGGCGCAGCAAATCTTCGATGTCGACGTCACGGACGTCTTGTGCCCGCACCTTTCCGGCGATCATATCGTTGATCGGCGGCAAAATGCGCACCTGCGCCTCCGATTTCTTGCACAGCTCGATGGTTTCTTGAATCACCTTGGGAGGCGCGGACGGCATCGCGATAATGACCTGATTCGCCTGGTATTTGCGTACGAGGCTGGGGATCTCACTGCGCCTGCCCACCACCCGAACACCGTGCAAGCTGCGATTCATCTTGGACGCATCGTCATCCACAAGACCTACAACTTTCACGCCGAGCCACGGCTGATTTTCAAACTCCCGCACTAAAAGAGAGCCTGCATCGCCTGCACCGACGATGAGGGCTCTTGTACGCCGTTCAGAAGGAGCCGCGCTGTGAACAATCCGGCGCAAACGCACCAACAGCCGGACACCGCCGATGCCGAGCGTCGTGGCCATCAATTCAATGGCGTAAGCTGAAAGTGGCAAATTGAACAGCTGGAACGCCCAATTGAGCCCATAGAAAACGACCGTACCGCTGATTACAGCACCAATAACGGCGAGAACTTCCCGCACGCCTGCGTAGCGCCACAGGCTTCGATACAATCCAAACAAATAAAATGTCACAAGGCGGACGATTATCAACAAAGGGGCAGCAGTGGTCAAAGCTTGCAAATACACAGCGGGTATTTCGCCGTCAAAGCGGATCAAAAGGGCTGTCCACAGTGCCAAAGCAATGACACAGACATCGATTCCAGCTAAAACAACATGACGAAACCGACTTCTCATGTGAATTTGATTCCCCTTACCCCTTGTCTCCGTTCCCTACTACTTTAGAGCTAGTCCCCACCCCACTGATTCGTCGCAAAACATGCAATGCCTCTTTTAGGAAGATTTTTCGCCGCATTATTCCTGTACGTGCTTCGGCAAGTTGAAAGCTTTTCGCATGAGTGCAAAATACTCATCGGCGAGTACGACTTCGTACTCCGGCCCGAGGTTTTCAACCATCTCAACAGCGTGCGCGGGCGTGAGATTCCAGGCCAACAGGCCGATTGCGATAAAACGCGGCGATTCGCCGTCCCAGTCTGCTTTGGCCGCATGCAGCGCCGCAACGCCTTCTTGCACGCTGCCCACACCATGGATTACCGATATCGGCAGCCCGTTGGATACATAGCTTTGCGAACGGTTTTCCCAGCTCAGGAACAGGCCCGGAGGGTTGTATTTCTCTCGATACGCCTGCACCACCGCGTCGCTGAGCCGGATGTTGTTTCCACCGATGCGGTTGAGTACATAGGGAATCGGCATGCCTGTTTGGCGAAGATAGCTGTTTGTCATCGACAAGAAGGGTGTCAGCATGTCCTCCGGCCATACATTCGGATAAAAGTAGCCTCCGCCCGACGGCCCGGCAATCAGCAGGTCATTTTCCGTAGCCGTGGCGTGGTAGTAATTCAAAATCGCAGGAGCGGCATCCCACAAGAGCGGGCTCGACGTCCAATTCAGCGGAACCTCGCCCCGCCGCGGGTTGTCCCACAAAACCCGCATGCGATGCTGATTGTACTGCAAATTGTCGCCTTCGCCGAACACAAACGTGACATAAATTTTGTTCTCAAGCACGGGATCCGGCTCGGGGCGGGCAGGCGCCGGCTCGGGACGAGTGCCTGAAAAGACGGTCAAGTTGTTGAACCAGTCGGCCGCAAGCACAAATACGCCGTAGCGGGAAGCGAGTTCGACACCGCTGAACTCACCGGCAACGTCATTCGAAAACCAGCCCAAATACGGCGTTCCAGGATGCACCGAGGCGAGGATTCTTTCAAAAAGCTCCCGTTCGCCCGGTGAGTTGGGATCGAGCCAAAACACCATGGCCCGGTTCGCCACGGCATAGTCCCGCAAAAACCCGTACGGCTGCAGCTGCTGCGAATGCAACGGCCGCTCACTGCTGACACCGACCCAAAACTGGTTCCACATCTCCACCGAAGCGATGAGCTGCTCGGTGCCTTCGGGCGGCGTGAACCGATAGATAAAATAGCGGTTGTTGTCGGCGAAACGATGTCCGCCGAAACCGGACGAAAGTTGCGAGTCCTGCAGATCATATATGTAGGGGATTTCTTGCGCCGTACCGGCGATGAAATCGGCAATGACCTCGCCGTCAGCCGTTACCGTGACGCGATGGACGGCCGCACCCCAACCGTCCTGCGGAAACGCATCGGAAAACATCAAATAAACCGCTTCACCGCCCAGAGCGGAGCTCAAGTCGAGCTCGTACACCGCACGGTTGCGAGCGGCTCGCTCCACCGTTTCTTCCACGGCAACGGCTTCAAATTGCCGCGCCACTTGAGCCCGTGAAGCCATGGACGTTCCCGGACTGAGGCCAATGAGCATGCGATCCGTCGTTTGATCCCACAAGTTTTCAAACTGCCACGTATATGCGTCGAGCTTGCCCGTAAAGCGGCCGCGCAGATCGTCTACTACGGCAAGGTTGAACGGTTCAGCCTGCAACATTTCGGCCAGCCGCGGACTTGCGACCACCGCATCGTGAATGCCCGCCAGCGTTGTAGCGACATTGATGGAATGCGGCTCATCAGGATCATAAATGATCATGCCGGTGATTTCATCCTGATATTTTTGCAGCACAGCGTCGCCGACGAAGGTGGTATGAGGGCGAAACGTATAAGTGACGCCCAAATCTTCAAGCCAGGTATATTTGCCTTCATTCATGGCGCCTTCGATTAAATAGATGCGCGGCTGGCTGCGATTGACGATCCCTTGCAACGTCGCCAGCAATATTCTGATGTCGCCGGGTGCCCGGGACACGTCGACAACGTCGAGCTCCTCGACTTCGGGGAAAACAGGCAGGGCTTGCCCCCAAGGCCAATAGATTGAAACTTTTGGTGAAGCGGCGGACGGAAAAGCCCATGCGGCCCAAAGCAGCAGGCCTAGCGCTGCGACGGTGATACGCCTCATCACACACACCTCGAAGTCCGCGGAATTTTCGCTCCCTTTCGACCCCCATCGGCAGAAACGCTGAACCAACCGGCCACACCTTGTCCACATCCGACATGCTATGATAGGCATGGTTGAGCTCATTGCCGCCTGACTTACGCGAGACAATTGTACCACATCAATGCATAATTCTCTAGGATACCATACGAATTTCAAATTGAAATCTAGTGACAACTCATTCAATTCACTCGCCTGCAACAGCTTGGAATCGGCAACAAGAAACCGTCCGTCCGAGCTTCAAACTCACCTGCTAGGATGGACTTGAGTTTTTAGCGTACAATGGTAACCAGGTGATCCTCATGTCGATGTTTTCGCGTCTCCGTGGGTTTTTGCGTCCCTACAGGCTGCACATGGTCATTGTCATCGTAGCGACGCTGTCCGTCACCGTGTTCAGTCTCGCAGGCCCGTGGATTTTACGTGAGCTCATTGCCTTGGTCACCCAAGGCGATGCCCTTCAGCCTGACCGTATGGCGCTTGTCACCCGCTTGGCTGCGGTACTCTTGACCACCTACGTTCTCAAAGCCTTTTTCGAATACGTGCGCAGTTATGTCGCGCACGTCATGGCATGGAATTACGTCAGCGATCTGCGCGTGTCCATTTACGAACACCTGCAGAAGCTTTCGCTTCGCTACTACAGCGACAAGCAGACCGGCGAAATCATGTCTCGTGTGGTCAACGACACCCAACACATCGAACCGTTGATCGCTCACAACATCCCCGATCTGATTGTCAACGTCACGGTGTTGTTGGGCATCACGGGAATTCTCATTTATCTCAACCCGACGCTCGCTTTGCTGACGCTGATCCCCATTCCCATCATCTTGCTGGTCATTTGGCTGTTCAGCGGGCGCGTGCGCAGCGCCTTCCGTGCCGCGCAAGCGCAATTCGCCGACCTCAACGCGGTATTGCAAGACAACATCAGCGGCATCAAGGAAATCCAAATCTTCACCCGGGAACCTTACGAGCGGGGCCGTGTAGCAGAACGTTCGGAAGGCTACACCGTCAAGCTGCTGCGAGCGCTGAAGCTCCTTGCGGTTTACCACCCGTCCGTCGAATTTGCAGCTTCACTGGGCACGATTATCGTGCTGTTTTTCGGCGGACGTGCGGCGCTGCAAGGGCAGCTTCCCATCGAGGATCTCGTAGCGTTCATGCTGTACTTGAGCATGTTTTATCAGCCCGTCACCATACTGGCTCGCATGAACGAACAGGTGCAAATGGCTTTGGCCGGAGCTGATCGTGTGGCGGAAGTGCTTGACGTCGAATCCGATGTCGTTGAAGCACCTCGTCCCGTCCGCCTGAAGCGGGCTCAAGGCCGCATTGTGTTTGAAAACGTCTGCTTTGCCTATCAAGAAGGCATTCCGGTGCTCGAGGACATCTCGTTTACCATTGAACCGGGGGAAACGCTCGCTCTCGTCGGACCAACCGGGGTCGGAAAAAGCACTGTGGCGAGTCTGATCCCGCGCTTTTACGATCCGACCGCCGGCCGAATTACGTTGGACGGAATCGATCTGCGCGATTTGGAACTGCAAAGTTTGCGGCGCAATATCAGCATCGTGCTGCAAGATGTCTTTTTGTTCAACGGCACGGTGCGCGAAAATATTATGTACGGCGCGGAACATGCGTCGCCCGAGGAAGTCGAGGCGGCTGCACGCATCGCTAATGCGCATGATTTCATTATGGAACTGCCCGACGGCTACGACACGCACATCGGCGAACGGGGCGTACGGCTTTCCGGAGGCCAAAAACAGCGGCTGGCCATCGCTCGTGCCGTATTGAAAGACGCGCCTATTCTCATTCTCGATGAGGCTACTTCGGCCGTCGACGTCGAAACCGAACTGCAAATTCAACAAGCCTTGAACAATCTCATGCGCGGCAAAACGGCCATCGTGATTGCCCATCGGCTGTCGACCATTCGCGATGCCGACAAAATTGCCGTCTTGGATCAAGGCCGTATTGTCGAAATGGGCAACCACAAAGAATTGATGGCGAAGGGAACCGTCTATCGCCGCCTTGTTGAACGACAGTTCGCTTTGGGGCAAGTGTCGGTTCCTCAGTAGCGTTTTTTGTGACCAATATCCCAAAAGTATAACGCTCTCCAGTGACTGCTATAAGCTGTCAAGAGAAAATTAAAGGATTATGCGGATTGATGGCGAAAGCGGTCATATGCCCACAATAACTGCTACAAAAACAATCTGTCGCTGCGTAAACGTTCTTGCACAGGGTGCACCATAACCGAATTGGCCCGACCGGTCCCGGCAGCGACCATTCGGCCACTCCTCATATCTATCCAATTCATCCGTCCATGCAACACGATATGAGCTATCGCGGAGTGGGGCAATCGTCGTAGACGATCAGCCTTTTTCCGCATTTGCAGCGGAAACGCCCCTAAGAAGTCGTTGGCCGTCGACGACCAGTTGGCTCGCAGTGGCACAACCGATCATTAGGAGGCAATCATCATGAGTGAAAGTAACGGTGTGATCCGACCTAGTCGGCAACATCTTAC
This sequence comes from uncultured bacterium, assembly GCA_937983075.1. GTDB lineage: Bacteria > Bacillota > Limnochordia > DTU080 > JAAYLA01 > CALKAQ01. The sequence goes on from CALKAQ010000173.1 coordinate 6,894, forward strand.
GAACGTCACGGAATATAAACATTACACAGTCTCGAACTTCGAGACCATACCGCAAGTAAAACGCTTGCCAAAAGATATCATCTTCGGTATCAAAGTTGTAGCACAAGTTTTCCCCTTCAAAGTCAACCAATATGTAGTCGACGAACTCATCGACTGGAACAACGTCCCTGAAGATCCCATCTTCCGACTCACTTTCCCACAAAAGGAAATGCTCCGCCCCCACCACTTCTCACAAGTTGCCAAGCTGCTTGAATCCGGCGATCGCGACGAGCTGCAGCGGGTCGTGAACGAAATTCGCCTTTCTTTGAATCCGCACCCGGCCATGCAAATGCAGCTCAACGTGCCGCAATTCGAAGGCACCACGCTCCAAGGGGTGCAGCACAAGTATCGCGAAACGACGTTGTTCTTCCCGACATCGGGTCAAACGTGCCATGCCTACTGCACATTCTGCTTCCGTTGGCCGCAGTTCGTCGGCATGGATGAGTTGAAATTCGCCAGCCGCGAGGCGGATCGTTTTGCGGCGTATTTGAAGACCCAGCCGAACGTGACGGATGTCATCTTCACGGGCGGCGACCCGATGGTCATGAAATCGAAGGTGTTCCGCAGGTATTTGGAGCCGCTGCTCGATCCGGAGCTGGAACACGTTCAAAACATCCGCATCGGCACGAAGTCGCTTGCCTATTGGCCGCAAAAGTACGTCGTTGAAGACGACGCCGACGACGTCTTGCGCATGCTCGAAGAGTTGGTGAACGCCGGCAAGCACGTGGCCATCATGGCGCACAGCAGCCACTACCGCGAGCTGGAAACGCCCATCGCCCAAGAGGCGATTCGTCGAGTCCGCGACACCGGCGCTGAAATTCGCACGCAGTCGCCTTTGCTGCGTCACATCAACGACTCGTCTGAAGTATGGCAGAAAATGTGGCGTCTCCAAGTGCGTTTAGGTATGGTGCCGTATTACATGTTCGTCGAGCGAGATACCGGACCCGCTCACTACTTCGAAGTGCCGCTGGCCGAAGGCGTCGAAATCTACGCGAACGCCATTCGCCACGTCAGCGGTTTGGCCCGAACAGCCCGCGGTCCGAGCATGTCGGCCACACCCGGCAAAATTGAAATTCAAGGCGTTGCCGAAATTGCCGGGGAAAAAGTGTTTGTGCTGCGCATGCTGCAAGCACGCAATCCCAATTGGGCATACCGTCCGTTCTTTGCGAAATTCGATCCGAAAGCAACGTGGTTTGATGATCTCAAACCTGCCTTCGGCGAAAAAGAATTTTTCTTTGAAGCCGAGATGAGGGCGATGCAAGAAGCAGCTCTTTCGGCTGCATCTTCGTAAAGGCTGCATCAACACAGGACGTTGGCCGGACGGAAGCGGGTTCAAGCTGTCAGCCGAAGCGGTTTTGGATGAAGCAGCGTGACATTTGGAATGACAGATACCGAGTCCATCGGCTATCTGCCGAACATGTAATATTACGGAAAATTGTTGGCACCCGTTGCAATTGGAAGATTTGACCTGTCAATATTAGGCATGTTATACTGACGGCACTAGACGTGCTTTGCGTGCCAAAATTTCATATATTTATCCGCTAGGGGTGCCTTTACAGGCTGAGATGCCCTTCAACCTGATCTGGATCATGCCAGCGCAGGGAGGCGGAACTGCAACGTTTGTACAGAGCAATGTGTCTCGTACCCGCACCACACACTGCCCTGTACATCACTACAAACGATCAGACAAGCCATTTGGCCGTTCGGCCGGATGGCTTGTCTCATTGCCCAAACTTAGCTGACCTTAGCTAACCGGAATCTCCACCCGGGTGATTTCGTCCAAACGAACTTCCACATCGTCGATGGCGCCACGCATACCGCCGTTATCGACCTCAATGCGATATCGGCCGGCGAACAGCAAGCGGGAATTGAACATCCCTTTGTTGTTCGTCTTCTTGGCATCGACAATGATGTCGCCGTCAAGCACCCGCACCGATGCATTCGGCACCGGCTGCTTGCTGTCGGCAGCAAAAACTTGACCGACAATGCGCCCAGGCGGCACTTGTAACGTTCGTTCTACGTTGCGTTCCGCACTCAACGACCTTGCCCTCCTACACACTTGCCCCACATGCTTCGCCTTGTTGGCTGAATACCTTT
>CALKAQ010000174.1 GCA_937983075.1 uncultured bacterium
GCCATCTCCTGCGCTTTTTTCTTAATATTAGAGATCATGCGGTCTATCCCAAGCACAAACCCTTCTCCAGTAAAAATACCGATTCTGATCAACTCTTTAGCAGGTGAGGCGACGCCTAACGCACGCTTAATAGCATCTTTGGCGTTGTTGGCCAATTCGGTTGCTTTATTCCACAATGCCGATCCCATACTGCCAATTCCGTTGATTAAACCTTGAATGATGTCTTTCCCGATCTGTTTGAGATCAATGTTTGCGAGAAAGTCTTGAGCTTTCCCCCATAGTTCTTCAATTTTATCTCGTATTTTCTGCATGCGTTCCTGAACAGCTTCACGCATTTCATTGAATTTATTGCGAACAGCTGTAAACATCTCTTTAACTTTGTTAGAAGCCGCTTTCTTCATTTCTTCGAATTTATCCCGTGCACCCTGTACCATATCCTGCACGCGTTGAACTGCTCGATCTTTCATGTCGACGAAAAACTGGATCACGGCAGCGATCATTTCGAGAACTTTCTCTTTGGCCCAGGTGCCCATATTGGTAAACCATTCGATGATCGCATTCACCATGTCGGGAATTATGCTATTTCCGACAAGTGTGTTGTACAGGTTTATGAAAAAGTCGATGATTGACTGAATGAACGTGGAAAAGAAATTTACGACGCCATCCCATAGGTTTTTAAAAAATTCGATAGCCGATTCAGTCGCTTGGTTCCAAAAGTCCAGTGCCAGTTGCCAGTCACCCTGCAGCAAAGCTAAAATAGCATTCACCACGTTAACAACGACATCAAGTAAGTTAATGAATGCATTCACGATGGGTCCAATAGCCGCAACTAAACCTGAGAATAATGAGAGGAGTACTCCAAGTGCCGTTACCACTACACCACCGATTATCATACCTAACGCCTGTAGAATGGGCATAAGGCTTTCAAAAAGTTGTTTCAAACTCTCCCAGATCGGGCCTAGGGAATCCATCAAGGTTTGAAATGATTCCCTGAGCGTTTCAATCATTGGCGTGAACGCCTCAAAAATCGGCTGCATCTTCTCTTTAATGGTGTCCCAATTCTGCCAGAGAGCAACTCCAATAGCAATAAGTCCTGCGATAGCTCCAATTGCTATACCAACCGGGCCTGCTAGACTAGCGAAAACAGGAGCAAGAGCTCCAACGGACTGTACAATCATACCTAGTACAATCAAAATTGGTCCGATTGCTGCCGCGAATCCAGCCAAAGCAATAGCAACCATTTGGATAGTTGGGTTAAGATCAGCGAACCATTCTGCTACCTTTGCCAACATATCTATAAACGGCTGCGCAGCTTCCATTGCCGAGCTCAACGCATCCAGTATCGGACCTCCCAAGGTAATCGCCACGTCCATGAGCTGGTTTTTGAATAGTTGTAGCCGACTTTCAAATGTCTTGTACCGTTCAGCAGCCTCGTTCGTCAACGCCGTGTTTTCTTCCCAAGCCTGCGACCCTAGCTCAAGCGATTCACGGAAAAGATCCCCGGCACCCGAGGCCCTCATCAAGGCATCACGAACACGAATCTCTCCTAATCCGAGTTCATCCAACACTGTTGCTACATCTGCACCTGATTCGGACATTTGTCCAAGACCTTCGATGAATGTGATCATAGCACCGGCAGCGTCTTCTTCGAACGCTTTAGCAAACTCTTGTGTCGACATACCGGCCACCTGCGCGAAACCTTCGAGCTCTTTTCCGCCTTGTTGAACCGCGGTATTCATATTAAGCATGACGCGGCTGAATGCGGTACCTCCAGCCTCAGCTTCGATACCGACCGAGCTAAGCGCGCCAGCAAACGACAGTATTTGTGCTTCAGTTAAGCCTATCTGATTCCCAGCTCCAGCAAGACGTAGACCCATCTCTACAATCTCGCTTTCTGTCGTGGCCAAGTTGTTGCCAAGAGCAACGACTGTGCTACCAAGCCGATCAAACTGTTCTTGAGGCATTTGTGTGATATTTGCTAATCGGGCCAACGATGCCGCCGCTTGCTCAGATGTCATGTTCGTAGCGACCCCGAGATTCACCATGGTTTCAGTAAAACCGAGAATGGCATCCGTTCTTATTCCAAGTTGCCCGGCAGCCTCAGCCACACCGGCAATCTCAGTTGCGGCAACCGGTATTTCTTTTGCCATATCTCGGATACCTTTCTCTAAAGCGGCAAATTCCGGCTCTGTAGCATCTACCGTTTTTCTTACCCCAGCGAATGCCGATTCAAAATCACTTGCGGCTTTTGCTGATATACCTCCAACAGCTACAATAGGACCGGTGACGAGAAGGGAAAGATCTCTGCCAACACTAGAAATGTCCCTGCCCACTCGTTCCATTTTTTTGCCAAACTTTTGAACCTCTGTTTGGGCTCTGCCGAATGTTTCAGACAGCCCAGCCATATTCCCCATAATCCCAACGGTCAGGTTCCCTAAAAGCGCCATGTCAGTCTTTCCCTCCCTCCGATCGCTTAATGCGGTCACCGTAAAGCTCATAAAACTTTTGCTTGTCTGGCTTGTCGTTATAACGGTCTCGGACACGTGTCTTGGGTGTTTCCTTTACAAAACCAAAACCCACCGCTAATCGGTGGGTTAGGACGTTCGCTCTCTGTTCTTCAAATTCCACGCCGTAATCGTAGTACATCAGAATCTGCTCTAGTGACATATGGTTCAGCAGATATTCCGGTGTTGCCCATGCATACATTGATCCCATTTGTGCAAAAATACGCCCCAACTCTATTGGCTGGGGCTTGCCTCGTTTTTTCCTGCCTGGGCCTTATCCGCTCTTTCTTGAATCGGCTTTAAAACAAACTCAATCAACGCAAGCAGTTGATCCAGGCTAGTATTATCTACCAACCAATCTGTCGTAATGTCCGGTTGCGATGGTTTGCATATTTTAACAATCATATCCAGCAACAACGGAAAACTTTCATTCGATCCGGATTGAAGTACATCGGATTTTTCGGCAATCTCCAATGTCACCCGAGACGGAATCTTTGAAACGTCGATCTCCTTTCCTGCCAGTCGGACAATACGCTGATCAGGAATCAGCTTGTCTAAGTCAAGAATCTCTGGCTGTTTAGCTGCCATTCGCTGCCACCCCTTGCTCATCGACGATTTCAAACAGCTGCTCGCCGTGAGCACGTTCTACATCCAACGTCCCATTCATCCGAATCGGTGTCATTGCCGGATCTTCACTATCTGCTTCGGGAAAAGTGATGTTCAGTCCGCTTTCCGGCGTCGCTTTGAAAATAGTGATTTGAAACTTCCGGCCTTGATCATCGTAGTTAGTGATTCGCGCAACCCTTGGCTGGAACGTACTAATTCCACCAGAAAGTAACCTTACCGCTTCTTTTGTTCCCTGATCTGGATCTTCAGCAACATTCTCAATCTTATCTATACCGCCACGAATGGTAGCCAGCGTTTCAAGATTGATTTCCATCAATTCACCCTCGATAGCTGCCATATGGTTGTTTATGCCGACCCTAATTACTCCGGCGTTGTCACTCGTAACTTGAACCTCGTCCCACGTCTCTTCAAACACAATGCCTCTCATTGCTCCCAAGTCAACGAGATTATCTTCACTTTCACCAACTTCAAACTTTGCAGAACCAAAACGGATGGTATTCGC
>CALKAQ010000175.1 GCA_937983075.1 uncultured bacterium
TCTAGCAACTTGGCGCTGTTCACAGCCTATCGGTTGATCAATGTCCGTTTGAGCGCAGGCTGTCGCGAATGTTCGGACGCGCCGTTGATGTGGTGTCCCGCAATGCCGTCAATCCCGACTTCTTACCGGACGAGGACAAGAGTACGCCGCAGCTCGATCTTTTGGCTCGTGTCGAACGAGAGCTACCGGTGCGGCTCGACCAAGAGCGCACCGATATGGTTGTTTGCCATGGTGATCCCTGCATGCCGAACTTCATGGTGGACCCTAAAACTCTTCAATGCACGGGTCTGATCGACCTTGGGCGGCTCGGAACAGCAGATCGCTATGCCGATTTGGCACTCATGATTGCTAACGCCGAAGAGAACTGGGCAGCGCCAGATGAAGCAGAGCGCGCCTTCGCTGTCCTATTCAATGTATTGGGGATCGAAGCCCCCGACCGCGAACGCCTTGCCTTCTATCTGCGATTGGACCCTCTGACTTGGGGTTGATGTTCATGCCGCCTGTTTTTCCTGCTCATTGGCACGTTTCGCAACCTGTTCTCATTGCGGACACCTTTTCCAGCCTCGTTTGGAAAGTTTCATTGCCAGACGGGACTCCTGCAATCGTCAAGGGATTGAAACCTATAGAAGACATTGCTGATGAACTGCGCGGGGCCGACTATCTGGTATGGCGCAATGGGAGGGGAGCAGTCCGGTTGCTCGGTCGTGAGAACAATCTGATGTTGCTCGAATATGCCGGGGAGCGAATGCTCTCTCACATCGTTGCCGAGCACGGCGACTACCAGGCGACCGAAATTGCAGCGGAACTAATGGCGAAGCTGTATGCCGCATCTGAGGAACCCCTGCCTTCTGCCCTTCTCCCGATCCGGGATCGCTTTGCAGCTTTGTTTCAGCGGGCGCGCGATGATCAAAACGCAGGTTGTCAAACTGACTACGTCCACGCGGCGATTATAGCCGATCAAATGATGAGCAATGCCTCGGAACTGCGTGGGCTACATGGCGATCTGCATCATGAAAACATCATGTTCTCCAGTCGCGGCTGGCTGGTGATAGATCCCGTCGGTCTGGTCGGTGAAGTGGGCTTTGGCGCCGCCAATATGTTCTACGATCCGGCTGACAGAGACGACCTTTGTCTCGATCCTAGACGCATTGCACAGATGGCGGACGCATTCTCTCGTGCGCTGGACGTCGATCCGCGTCGCCTGCTCGACCAGGCGTACGCTTATGGGTGCCTTTCCGCAGCTTGGAACGCGGATGGAGAAGAGGAGCAACGCGATCTAGCTATCGCGGCCGCGATCAAGCAGGTGCGACAGACGTCATACTAGATATCAAGCGACTTCTCCTATCCCCTGGGAACACATCAATCTTACCGGAGAATATCGTTGGCCAAAGCCTTAGCGTAGGATTTCGCCCTCTCCCGCAAACGACCCCTTTATTGTAGGTGGGCCAGTTGGTGATTTTGAACTTTTGCTTTGCCACGGAACGGTCTGCGTTGTCGGGAAGATGCGTGATCTGATCCTTCAACTCAGCAAAAGTTCGATTTATTCAACAAATCCACGTTGTGTCTCAAAATCTCTGATGTTACATTGCACAAGATAAAAATATATCATCATGAACAATAAAACTGTCTGCTTACATAAACAGTAATACAAGGGGTGTTATGAGCCATATTCAACGGGAAACGTCTTGCTCGAGGCCGCGATTAAATTCCAACCTGGATGCTGATTTATATGGGTATAGATGGGCTCGCGATAATGTCGGGCAATCAGGTGCGACAATCTATCGATTGTATGGGAAGCCCAATGCGCCAGAGTTGTTTCTGAAACATGGCAAAGGTAGCGTTGCCAATGATGTTACAGATGAGATGGTCAGACTAAACTGGCTGACGGCATTTATGCCTCTTCCGACCATCAAGCATTTTATCCGTACTCCTGATGATGCATGGTTACTCACCACTGCGCTCCCCGGGAAAACAGCATTCCAGGTATTAGAAGAATATCCTGATTCAGGTGAAAATATTGTTGATGCGCTGGCAGTGTTCCTGCGCCGGTTGCATTCGATTCCTGTTTGTAATTGTCCTTTTAACAGCGATCGCGTATTTCGTCTCGCTCAGGCGCAATCACGAATGAATAACGGTTTGGTTGATGCGAGTGATTTTGATGACGAGCGTAATGGCTGGCCTGTTGAACAAGTCTGGAAAGAAATGCATAAGCTTTTGCCATTCTCACCGGATTCAGTCGTCACTCATGGTGATTTCTCACTTGATAACCTTATTTTTGACGAGGGGAAATTAATAGGTTGTATTGATGTTGGACGAGTCGGAATCGCAGACCGATACCAGGATCTTGCCATCCTATGGAACTGCCTCGGTGAGTTTTCTCCTTCATTACAGAAACGGCTTTTTCAAAAATATGGTATTGATAATCCTGATATGAATAAATTGCAGTTTCATTTGATGCTCGATGAGTTTTTCTGATAGTTAGTCTTTGTAGAGACACAAACCTGAAATTCCGGACACCGCGCTTCAGGACATCTCCCTGGACGCCGATATCTGGCAGTATCCGGACGGGGCACTGTTGCAAATAGTCGGTGGTGATAAACTTATCATCCCCTTTTGCTGATGGAGCTGCACATGAACCCATTCAAAGGCCGGCATTTTCAGCGTGACATCATTCTGTGGGCCGTACGCTGGTACTGCAAATACGGCATCAGTTACCGTGAGCTGCAGGAGATGCTGGCTGAACGCGGAGTGAATGTCGATCACTCCACGATTTACCGCTGGGTTCAGCGTTATGCGCCTGAAATGGAAAAACGGCTGCGCTGGTACTGGCGTAACCCTTCCGATCTTTGCCCGTGGCACATGGATGAAACCTACGTGAAGGTCAATGGCCGCTGGGCGTATCTGTACCGGGCCGTCGACAGCCGGGGCCGCACTGTCGATTTTTATCTCTCCTCCCGTCGTAACAGCAAAGCTGCATACCGGTTTCTGGGTAAAATCCTCAACAACGTGAAGAAGTGGCAGATCCCGCGATTCATCAACACGGATAAAGCGCCCGCCTATGGTCGCGCGCTTGCTCTGCTCAAACGCGAAGGCCGGTGCCCGTCTGACGTTGAACACCGACAGATTAAGTACCGGAACAACGTGATTGAATGCGATCATGGCAAACTGAAACGGATAATCGGCGCCACGCTGGGATTTAAATCCATGAAGACGGCTTACGCCACCATCAAAGGTATTGAGGTGATGCGTGCACTACGCAAAGGCCAGGCCTCAGCATTTTATTATGGTGATCCCCTGGGCGAAATGCGCCTGGTAAGCAGAGTTTTTGAAATGTAAGGCCTTTGAATAAGACAAAAGGCTGCCTCATCGCTAACTTTGCAACAGTGCCCGCTCAGATCGACACCACGACTGCGTCCGGTCGCATGGTGTTCGGAATCTTCGCC
>CALKAQ010000176.1 GCA_937983075.1 uncultured bacterium
GACACCTTCTTCAAGGAGCAGGCCGTCCGGATCCGCGACCAGGGTAAGCCGGGCGACCTGAGGTGTAAACTCACTCAAAATTTGGTCACGCCAACTTCCCATGGGCGCCTCCCTCCACGCGAACGAGAAGCAGGGGCGTCATCTCCGGCAAAGCCTGGGCCCTGCGCTCTAGTTGTTCGCGGAAGCGTTCTTCCTCCCGCGCCAAAAGAGTCAGGCGATAGTTACGAACCTGAGGCAGTCCGATGCGCTCGATGGCTCTGCGTCGCGCAGCGAAGGCGTACTCACCCTTCTCACGCTCCCGAGCAAGACGCTCCCGGTGAGCCTGCACCAGCTCGTCGTAGATCGTCTTTCCCTGCTGCTCCGCCGCCTCCCGGAGTCGATCAAAAGCTTGATGAGCAGTCTCGCTGTCTAAATGACGGAGGATCGTGGGCGGAGTGGTCAACAGCAGATCCCAGATGTGCCGGGCCGTCGGCGCAAACACCCGGCTGTCGTCGGACAAAAACAAAGGCATGAAGCGGTGACGGTTCCAGTCGGCGGTCGAGAGTGAGATCCGCCAGAGAGACCAGAAACCCGTAATCTCTGGGGCAAGGCCGGGGAACGTGATGACGGGAACCGGTTGTCCCGGCCCAAACGCTGGCAGGCGCATGGCCAGCCCTCGAATCTTCGGATCTTCCAGCGTCAGGTGGCGGCTCAAAGGTTTCTCTTGAGCCTCTTTACCGGTAAAGACGACATTGGTCAGTCGCTCGCCGCCCGGCCAAGTGAGATCCCACGCGCCGTTCTTTTTCTCAGCCTTTCCGCCGTGCGCCTTCAGGTAGCTGACCGTCATGCGCTCCACCCAATACGGAAGCGGGTGGACCAACAGCCGCTGCGCCTCGCGCGGGTCAAGATCCTCCGTCGAGCCGAGGACGGAAGCTCCCTGGCGAGACTCCCGGACTTGCTTTTGGATGCTTTTCAGCATCTCGTCGACCTTCGTTCCGACTCCGTCAGGGTTGAGAATGGCTTCCACGTACAAATCATCGAAGATCTGGCCCGCTTGAGCAGAGTCGAGCACGTCACCGGTCTTATCGATGCCCAACTCTTCGAAGATGATCGCCAGTTTCTTCTCCAGCACTTCGAGAACACGGTGTTCGATCGAGTCCTCGAACACGAAGTTGATGGCGCGCACCGTATGGGTCTGGCCGATGCGGTCCACCCGGCCGATGCGCTGTTCGAGGCGCATCGGGTTCCATGGGATGTCATAGTTGATGACCACATGGCAAAACTGCAGGTTGAGGCCTTCACCGCCGGCGTCCGTCGAGATGAGGATGCGGGCCTCCTTGGCGAAGGCGGCCTGAACCCGCCTTCGCTCCTCCATGTCCATGGAGCCGTTGAGGCATACCACCTCGAAGCCCCGCTCGGTGAGAAACTCGTACAGCATCTCCTGGGTCGGCACGAACTCGGTGAACACCAACACCTTCAGATCCGGGTCGCCTTCCTCGGCCTGGAGGCGGTAGATCCAGTCCAAAAGCGCTTCGGCCTTGGCGTCCGGGCCTTGGCTTTCGCAACGCTTGGCCGCTTCCAGAAGCAGCTTCACCTCGGCCCGTTCATTTTTCAGCGCCTTGAGTCGGGCCTTGAGCAACGTGTCCATTTGCTCCTGGCCGTCCAGCTCGACCCAGTCCTCGTCGCTCAGCTGTGGAAAGAGCGTGAGCTGTTCCTGTGGGGCCTCGAGCGCTTCGAGGCGCCGCTCCAGCGCGGTGCGAATGGCGCGGGTGCTGGAGACTACCAAGCGCTGCATCAGGCTCATGAGAAATCCGATGTAATTGCGCTTCTCGCGCTTGGCCTGGTTGTAGCCTTCGCGCACGTATTCGGTGACCGCCTCGTAGAGCAGCCGTTGATCCCGGTGACGCTCCTTCCAGGAGACCGGTACAAGCTCCGTGCGCCGGGGTTTAAAAAGCGGTTTGCCCTCGGCGTCGATCGCCCGGCGCTTCTCCGTGCGAATGACGTAGGGCTGGACCCGCTCCTTCGTGACGCTGCTGACGTCGGGAAACGCCTGCGGGTCCAACAGCGCAATCAGACGATGAAATTGCTCCGTTTTTCCCTGGTGCGGCGTGGCGGAGAGCAAAAGCAGGTAGGGCGCCGCTTCCGCCAGCCCGCGACCGAGCTTGTAGCGAGCCACCTGGTCCGTGCTTCCGCCCAGACGGTGGGCTTCGTCCACAATGACCAGATCCCAACCGGCGGAAATCAAGTCCTCGAAGCGCTCACGGTTGTACTGGGCCACCTGTTCTCGAGACCAGCCCCGCCGGCTGTCCAATGGCTTCACCGAGTCCATCGGGCAGACCACTTGGTCGAACATCGTCCACGGGTTGCGGCGCTCCGGGTGAGCGGCCTCCTGACTCGCCACTTGCGACGGATAACCTGCAATTGCCGACATGTGCCGAAGCGTCTTCAAGTCATCCGGGAGAATAAGCTGAAACTCCTCGTTGAAATGATGCCGCATTTCCGCGACCCATTGGGTCACCAGGCCCTTGGGAGCGATGACCAGCGTCCGCCTCACCAGGCCCCGGAGTTTGAGCTCCCGCATGATGAGACCCGCCTCGATCGGCTTGCCGAGTCCCACCTCGTCCGCCAGCAGATAGCGCACACGATCGCCGGAAACCGCCCTCGAGAGCGCGCGAATTTGATGGGGCAACGGAATCACGGACGATTCGATGGGCGCAAGCAGGACGTCCTGGGTCAGCGCATCGGCTACTCGAGCAGCAGTGGCCACATAAGCGATCCCATCGACAGTGGCCGTGGGCGCCTCGTCCGCGGGTCGCAGACTCGCCGCGGGCAAGCGCACGACGGCATCCTTGCTCGGCAGCCAGACACGGCAAACCGTCTCGCCCCAGAGCGTCTGGGTTTCGATGACTCGGCAGAGCTCGCCATGGTCGGGGATATAGTGCCATTGGCCTACCACCGGTTGCCGTTTCTCACCCATTCTCTATGACTGCCTTAATTGCCCTAAACCATTCACGAATCTCATCCAGAGCATTGCGATCTCGAAGCCGAGCTACGGTGATTGCAGCAGCCACTTCGTTATTTAGTCGCTGATTTGCACGGGTTGCCTTCTTTCTCCGTTTCTCCTCGTTCAACTGGTCCCATGGCACCGCCCCTTCCCCTTGTTCATGGATAGCACGCGCCACCATCTCAGGGACGTCACTGTCGTCAGAAATTTGCACGTTCACACCGAGCACGTCACGGATGGCATCTGGATGGAGATAATTCTCTACTTCCCGCTTTGTTGTTAAGAACGCCCTCGAGCCATCATTGCGTTGGTTGACCTTATTCGCTTGGGTTTGGTATTTCGGCGGGCAATCGGCATCCCGGTCATAGATATGAATCTCCGGACGTCTCAAGGATTTTAGGTAATGGGAATTCACCCAATCGCGTAATGTGCTTCCTCCTAACGGCAAGA
>CALKAQ010000177.1 GCA_937983075.1 uncultured bacterium
ACAGCCAACAGTCTGGCGTTGTCGGTCGACGGATTCACCTTGGCACCGCTCGACTCGGCTGCGCTCATCGCTGGTCTTTTGCTGCTTGGCATTGGACTCGCAAGTTCATCGCAGACGGGAAGGAAACAGCATGAACATTGAGCTCCGTAATGTCGGTATGCAATTCGGGGAGCGGCGCGCGTTGAAGTCGCTATCGATGCGCCTACCGGACGAAGGGCTGCTTGTCGTCGGGGGGCCGAATGGTGCGGGAAAAACGGTCTTGTTGAAGCTGCTCGCCGGCGTTGTCGATCCGACGGACGGAGCCATTCTTTGGGACGGCGTACCGATTTCAGCAAGAAAAATGGCGTATAAATTTCGTCTCGGCTACTCGCCGCAAAATCCAACGTTTTACGAGGAGCACACGGTGATCAAGTGTTTGACGTATTTTGCCCAGCTGAAAGCGATTCCAAGTCACTTGTGCCCCAAGCGAGTAGCCGAGGTCGTGCAGATGATTCGCCTGCAGGCTGTTGCGAAACGCAAGGTGAAACACCTGTCGGGTGGGGAACGAGCACGGCTTGCTTTCGGCATCGCCATACTCAACGATCCCGATCTGCTTCTTCTCGATGAACCGGGAACGGATCTCGACCCCGAAGAACGGCGCAACTTGTGGGATCACATTGCGTCTTTGCGGCCTGGTCGGACGATAGTTTTGGCAACGCATATTTTCTCTGGCCTCGAGGGATTGGCGGACCGCTTGCTGATTTTGGATGATGGTGCAGTGGTATGCGATGCCGACGTGGATGTGCTGTTGGAAGCTGTTGCACCTTTTGTATGGCAAGTTGTCGATGAGCAGCAGGAAGCTCATCCGGACTGGGCGGATGCGTGCTTGATCGTCCGGAAACGTCGGCGCGGCAGCGTGACGGAATGGCGGCTGCTGGCGGAACGCCGGCCTGTGCCGCATGCGGAGCGGGCGGAGCCTACATTGGAAGATGCATATTTGTGGGTACGGTGGCGGGGTTGTTGATTTGGGGCTGTGGGAATGTTCTCCTCGCGCAGCCGACGAGAACCAGAATCCTGGGGTTGTCTTGCTGCAGTCAACAGGAAGCCCAAGTTTCCGGTACTATTTCGGCAACAAGCCCGGGATTTTGGGATTGTTCCGCCCCAAGCCTTGGGGTAGGCCAAGTTCTTGGGCTTCATCTTTCAGCAGAGCCAGAATTTTGGGCTTTGCTCGCCGCAACCCTTTTACACTCCCAGTTTCCTGGGCTTATTTTGCAAATAGGCCCAGGTTTCTGGGCTTGTTTCGTCTCAACGGCAAAAAAGGCCGAATTTCTGGCTCTATTCCGTGAATAATCCCAGGATTCTGGGGTAATCATGCGCCGATCCGTTAGCAAGCCCAACTTCCTGGGAATAGCTCGCCAACAATACCAGAATCCTGGGGTTGTCCCGCTATAACTCTTCAATAAGCCCGGTTTTCTGGGGCAATTTCGTCAACCAGCCCAGAATCTCGGGGTATCACATCCCACTCGTCAATAGCCTCAGTATCCTGAACTATCTCACCAATAGAACCGAGATTTCGAGCTTGTTTGCAGCGCCTCGTTCATGAAGGAAGAGTTTCTGGTGTTTTGGCGATTTGTTCCAACATAACCACAATGGCTGCTGTGCTCCCACTCCAACTGCAAAAGCCTGCGCTTCAAATCAAGTCCTGCACGGAAGCCGGTCAGTGACCCGTCTTTGCCGATCACACGGTGACACGGAACAAGAATCAGCACGGGATTCGCCCCGATCGCTGCTCCTACGGCACGTACTGCTGAAGGCCTCCCTATACGTTGCGCTATTTCGGAGTACGAACGTGTTGCACTGAAGGGAATATCTCTGAGCGCATTCCAGACGGAAAGTTGAAAAGGGGTGCCCCTGAGATCCAGCGGTATCGTGAAAATGCTGCGCTTGCCTTGAAAGTATTCAACCAGCTGTGTCGCATAAGGCTTTAAGCGGGCATCGGCTTGAATCAAGGGGCTTCTGGGAAAATGCTTCGCGGTCCACGCTGTCCATTCGCCATTTGAATCATCCTGAAGCCCTGCCCAGCAGACGCCTCGATCCGTAGCAACAAGTCGCATATCCCAAGTATGAAAACGGATGACTGTCCAATACAGAGGCGGCGTCTCAAATGAACGCATTTGTTTCACCATCTCCATTTGGCTCCCAACCGTCCCGATGCACCTCCCCGATCAGCGCATAACCAACATCCGGCCACCGGCGTCAAGTCAATCGTCAGTCAGGCGTGCGCTCATCCACAGTTGCCATCCCAAAGACAGCAGCCATAAGGCAAAGGCGGCTGCGGGCGGAGCAAGGATGAACAGGGCGACGTCAGGATTAAGCCATGTCCAAGGCTGCGCTACCATCAGTGCTGCGCCGGAAATGATGCCCAGCCACACAAATCCGGCAGGAAATCGGCGGGTACGCAACAGTTCGATGCTCCAGAGCAAAGCGGCGAAGCCGAGCAGCGCTGCTGCTGCGTATCCGGCTGCCAACGTCGCTGCCCATGTCGCTGCAATCAGATTGGTCACGGCAGGTGTTGTCGTGGGATGAAAAAATGCTTGGGCGAGCGCAGTGCCGGCGACTGCTTCGAAAGTGAAGATGCCGAGCCACAATGTCGTGCTGATCAAGGTCGCGCCTTTGGCGAACCATGAAAACGCGGTCATCTGCAGGCGTTCCAGCCAAACGTGGAGCGCCATCAGTCCGAGCCCCAACAGTGTGATGGCGATCGCCAAACCCCAGTGAATCAAGGACCAATGTTGGGATGCGATGATTTCACTCATCGCATCGCTCGTCGCAAACGGATCAAACGTAGGCGGATGCAAAATGCTGATAAGTCCGAACAACAGCGTACCGGCTATAATCATGCAGCCGCCCCACCGGCGAAGCGCGGCCCGGCCGACTTGATATCGTGCGGATGCCATCGATCACCGACTCCTCGAGAAACGTTTCGTTTCCACGAGTGTACCCGGGAGCGGCGAATAGGAAACATCCGTGCTGCAGTGACGTCATGTCATGAACGCCGTACGTCATGAGTCGGCAAGCTGCTTGCGCAGAAAGTCGGCTAAGCGAATCACCCCGGTCTCAATCTCGGAAACATCCACCTGACTGAACGAAAAGCGCATGGTATGCGGCGGCCCGTTGAAGGCCGGGCCGGGAACGAACGTGACCCCGGCTTCTCTGGCCTGGGGCAGCAACGATGCGGTATCGAGGCCTTCGGGCAAGCGAATCCAGATGAAGAAGCCGCCACCCGGGCGGTTCCAAGTGACGCCGTCCGGCATATGCTTTTCCAGTGCTTCGAGGGAGCGGTCGCGCTTGGCGCGATAGGCGGCAAGCGGCGGCTCGAGGCCATACCGTTCGAGCCAAAGTTCGACGAAGCGTTGACCGAAAGAGTTGGTGGCCAGATCGGTCGCTTGCTTGAGAAGTGCGAGCCGTTCGATGATTTCGGGTGCCGCCGTAATCCAACCGATGCGAATTCCCGGTACAAGCGCCTTGGAAAAGGACCCCATGTAGATGACCCGCCCGTCGGAGTCGTAGCTGGCGATGGGCCGCGGCGGTTCCTGATCGTAGGCGAGGTGTTGGTAAGCGCCGTCCTCGACGATGAGAAAGTCATATGCGGCGGCCGCTTCAAGGAGAGCGGCACGGCGTTCCGGCGTGAGTGTGGCACCGGTTGGATTTTGGAACGTGCTGACGGTGTAAAGGAGCTTGGCTCGCTTGGCCTGTTCAGCATCCAAGCGGCTGGGATCGATGCCATCATCGTCCAGCGGTGCCGCCACGAGCTCGCCGCCGTAAGCTTCCATGGCCTGGATGCCACCGATATATCCCGGCGTGTCAATGAGCACCTTGTCACCCGGATCGATAAACGCCTTGGCCAGCAAGTCGAGCGCCTGCTGCGATCCGTGGGTGATCAGAACAGACTCCGGCCCCACCTTGACGCCCAACTTGTCCATGTGCGCCGCAATGCGCTCACGCAGCTGTATGCGTCCTTCCGTGGGGCAATATTGCCAAGATGTTCGGTCGGCAGCGGCTGCCGCCGAAACTTCCGCGATGCGTTCGAGATCGAATAGGGCGGGATCCGGCAGTCCGCCTGCAAAAGAAATGACACCCGGATAATGGACAAGCACTTCCTTCAGGCTGTCGTCGGCGGTCGCAGCGGCCCGCACGGAAAGGTGGCGTTCGGCAGCAAAAGACAATCGAAAAAGCCTCCTTTACCTCCGTCTTTTCAAGCTTATTCCTTCGGGGGTCGAAAAACTCCTGCGCATACCCAAGGGAGATTGATCAATTCTGGCAAGTTCCGTAGATGCGGCAATCGTCCAGGATTTGTTCATGCATTGAGGGAGGAGATGGCCTTCCGGTCGCCGAAACTAGGCCCACGGTTCTTGTGTTGCAAGGAGGCCGAACTATGCCATCCGATCCCGGTGCAGGTATCGCACGCGATCTGAAAAGTATCGAGTGGTTAAAGACGGAGCTGGTAGCCGGAGTTGCCGGTTTGTTCCGAGCGCTTTGGAAGAATGCCGAAGAAAGTGTTGTCGAGCGTCTCGCCAACTTGGTGATCACGTCGTACGTGCTCGGGCGTCGGCTGGGTATTAGTCACGAACGTCTCGATATGAAAATCGAGCAGACCGTGCGGGCCAACATCGCCAACGCGCACGAACTCGAAGCATGGTACGGCGACTTTTCGGCGTATCTCAACCACATTGAAAACAAAAAGAGGTGATTAAGGGGGGTGTCGCAGCAACCGTCCCCGGAATATCAGGTTCTTCAAGAACGCCTGCTCTACGGTGGTGCAACCGTCTTATTGGCCCTGATGGGTGCTTTTTTGCTCCCGTTGCTTTTTGCTGCGACCGTCCCATTGGGCGTATTGACCTACCGCCAAGGCATGCGCGTCGGCACCATTACGGCGCTGTTGGCGGGCTTGGCGGCCGGAATATTCTCGTTGGGGGCGCTCGTTGCCGTAGTGGTCGTACTGGCCCTGGGGTTGACGTTAGGCGCGGGTTTGCGAGAAAAAGTTCCTCCCCTGCCGCTGTTTGGCATTGGAACGGCTGTAACGCTGGTTATTTTTTTGTTGTTGAGCGCAGCGTTTCAAGCGGTTACGGGAGTCAACCCGGTCGACGAAATCTTTGCAGCGTATGAGCAGATGGTCGAAGAAGTTTCCGAAGGACCGATGGCCCGTCAGCTCTTTTCTGACGATGCCGACATCGAACGTTTCCGGACTATGATGTTGGCAATGGGGGAGTTGATGCGCCGGACGTTGCCCGGTCGTGGTTTTGTGGCGGCGGTTGCACTCACTTTTTTGAGTCTTGCCGGCATCCGGCGCGGGCTCGGGACTGACAGTGAGCAGTTGCCTTGGTTTCCGCCGTTTCAGCAATGGCGCTTTCCGGCGGGCATGGCATTGCTTTTTGTTGCCGTAGTCTGGCTGGGCAGGCTGGGCAGCCAATGGACCGTGATCGCTCAAAATATTCAAGTTGTGCTTGTCGCTGCCTTTGTGGTGCACGGATTGTCGGTGGCCTACTATTTTTTGAGCCGGTGGGGGGCACCACGCGCTTTTATTATCTTCCTGGCCGTTTTGGTTCTGGTTTATGCTTCGGTGTTTTTCGTAATGCTCGGGTTGCTGGATGCGGTATTCAACATCCGGAGACTGCAAGTTTCGAAAGGATCTAAGGAGGATTCAAGGCGATGAAAGTCATTTTGCTTGAAGATGTGAAGAAGCTGGGCTCCAAGGGGGATATCGTCGAAGTATCCGACGGATATGGCCGCAATTTTCTCATTCCCCGTGGCCTGGCCGTCGCCGCTGACGCGTCCAACCTCAAGCAACTCCAGCATGACAAGAAAGTCGAACAACGCAAAGAGGCGCGGGAGCTGCAAGAAGCGCAAGAGTTGAAACGACGGCTTGAAAGCATGTCGTTTACGCTCGATGTGAAGTCCGGCGATAAGGGTCGGCTTTTTGGTTCCATTACTTCCGGAGACATCGCAGAAGCGGTCAAAAAGCAGGCTGACGTCGAAATCGATCGTCGGAAAATCGAGCTCCCCGACCCGATCAAGAGCGTTGGCGACTATTCCGTCTCGGTTCGCCTGCACCCCAAGGTCACCGCACAATTGAAAGTAGTGGTACGGGCTGTATGAGGTACTTGCTGAAACGACTCAACATGAAGCGGCGAAGTTCTGGGGGGCCGAAGATTCCCGGTCGTGAATTGGAACGCCGGGTCGATGGCTTGTTTGCGTTGTTGGGCGAGTTGTATGGTCCCGATCGGCTGGTGTTGAAAGCTGGGAAGCTGGACGCATTGGAGAAAATGCGGTCGAAGGTTCTTGAAGACCGCGTCATCGCTTTATGCCGCATCGTCCACGAGGATCCTACGTTGAGCGACGTGCCTGAGCTTGACGAGCTGCCGGGCCTGCTCGACGACATTCATGACGCGTTGGCCGAGCAGATGGCACGGCGCTCGATCGAGGAAGACATCGAACGGCGCGTGGCCATGAAAATGCAGGAGCGGCACGAAGAATTCGTCCGCGAACTCAAAATCCAAGTGTTGAAAGAGGATGGAGGCCCGGACAACGCCGCTACCTTGAAGAAATACGCCGAATTGGAGAAGAAAGAGCACACGCAGCTGGCCCGGTCGATCGCCGAGCTGCTGCGGCCGTCCAATGTCGACGAAGTCGTCGGGCAAGCGCGGGCGATCAAGGCGTTGTTCGCAAAAATTGCATCGCCGTTTCCGCAGCATGTCATTTTGTACGGTCCTCCAGGAGTCGGAAAAACGACGGTGGCACGGCTCGCATTGCAGCATGCGGCGAAACTGCCGTTCACCCCGTTCCCGGAAGATGCGCCTTTCGTCGAAGTTGACGGTGCGACGCTCCGCTGGGATCCGCGTGAGGTCAGCAACCCCTTACTCGGTTCGGTGCACGATCCGATTTATCAAGGCGCTCGGCGGGATTTGGCCGAATCGGCTGTTCCCGAGCCGAAGCCGGGCCTTGTCACGGAAGCCCACGGGGGTGTGCTCTTCATCGACGAAATCGGCGAAATGGATCCCATGCTGCAGAACAAGCTTCTCAAGGTCCTTGAGGATAAGCGGGTCCGGTTTGAATCGGCTTATTACGATCCTCACGACCCGAACGTCCCCAAATACATCAAGAAGCTGTTCGAGGACGGGGCGCCTGCTGATTTCATCCTCATTGGGGCAACGACGCGAGATCCTTCGGAAATCAACCCTGCATTGCGCTCCCGCTGCGCGGAAGTGTTCTTCGACCCGCTCGGTCGCGCCGACATCCATCGCATTGTTCGCAATGCAGCCGAAAAGCTGCAAGCCGAGCTCGACGATGAGGTGCCGGAAATCATCAGCCGCTATACTGCGGAAGGCCGCCGGGCCGTCGGAATACTCGCCGACTCGTACGGAATCGCTCTGTCACGCCAAAGCCCGTACGCCGATCCTGCGAACGGACCATTCACGCCTGCCAAAAAGGGGCTGAAGCGGGAAACGGGCAAAGTGCGGATCACGACCGCCGATATAGCGGAAGTGGTGCGCATCAGCCGGCTCACGCCGCAAGTTCAGGTCGTCCCTTCGGACCAACCGGAAATCGGGCGCATGTTCGGCTTGGGAGTGAGCGGTTTCGTCGGTTCGGTGCTCGAAATCGAAGCGATTGCGTTTCGTTCGGCTCAGCCTGGAAAAGGCAGCATTCGCTTCAACGAGACGGCAGGCCAAATGACGCGCGATTCCGTGTTCAACGCCGCCTCGGTTGTCCGGCGCATCACCGGAGAAAACTTGGCCAACTGGGACATTCACGTCAACGTCATCGGTGGGGGGCGCATTGACGGGCCTTCGGCGGGAGCGGCCATCCTTCTGGCGATCATCTCGGCTCTTTGGGAACGGCCCGTCTATCAAGATATCGCCATTACGGGGGAAATCTCCATCCAGGGACGGGTGAGACCCGTCGGCGGCATCTACGAAAAGATTTACGGCGCGGTGCAGGCCGACATCAAACGTGTCATCATCCCCAAAGAAAACGCCGACGAAGCGCCACAGCTTCCGGACGTCAAGATTTACCCGGTGTCTACGATCGATGAAGTGCTCGACCTCGTCTTCCCGGGTGGTGTCGGACGACTGCCGATTCGAGGGCAAATGCCGTCTGCCGCCGGTTTGCCGTATGGAGCGGTGTCGTCGATGCAGAGGGGGATCGGCACGTGACGCAGTTGCCAGGCTCGATCACCATTACGGGCCGAACGCGAGTCATCGGCGTAATGGCCGATCCGGTGGCGCATTCCATGTCACCGCCGATGCACAATCGGGCCTTTGCTGTGCGAGGCTTGGACATGGTGTACGTTCCGCTGCACGTGAAACCAAAGGATTTAGGTGCTGCGGTGGAGGCGATTCGCGCTCTGAATCTCGTCGGCGTAAATGTGACGATACCGCACAAGGTTGCCATCGTCCCGCATCTCGACACGCTGTCGGAACACGCCCGTTTTGTAGGGGCGGTCAACACCGTGGTCAATCGAGACGGCGTATTGGAGGGGCACAACACGGACGGAGCCGGTTTCGTCCGCTCCCTGCGCAAAGAGGCGCAGTTTGAGCCGCGAGGACGCCGTCTGCTCATTCTCGGCGCGGGAGGCGCGGCGCAAGCCATCGCGGTGCAGCTGGCGCTGGAAGGCGCTTCGGAATTGATCATCGCCAACCGCACCTTCGAAAAAGCCGTTCAGTTGGCGGAGCTGGTGGAACGAGCCGGCGGGCGTGCCCGAGCGGTCGCTTTCAATGAGCTCACCGCACAAGTCGTTGCCGAATGTGATGCCGTCGTGCATACGACTTCGTGGGGCATGGCGCCTGAGAGCGACGTTCCGCCAATCATTCCGGCTGAGATGCTCCACGCCGATCTTCTCGTGTGCGACATTGTCTATACGCCCAGGGAAACTTCGCTGCTGCGTGCGGCGCGGGAACGTGGCTGCGCGGTCCTGCCCGGTTTGGGCATGCTGGTCGAACAGGCCGCGCTCGCTTTTGAACTGTGGACCGGCGTGGAAGCTCCGGTTGACGCCATGCGTGAAACGCTCGAACAAGTTCTCGCTGAGCGTGCGGAGGCGAAATAACATGGGCGTCCACTGGGTCGTGTGTGGCGGCGATATCGTAATGCAAGACGGCCTCGTCGATGACGGGGCCGTTGTTGTTGTGCACGGCCGCATTGCCTGGGTCGGCCGGCGTGCAGCGCTGCCGCGCAGGGTGGACGATCCGTGGGGGCGGGGCACCGTACGTGTGAATGCCTTGCCGGAACTGCACGTCGGCGGCCGCCTCGTTGCTCCGGGACTGATCGACCTGCATGTGCATGGTGGCGGTGGCGCCGATGTGATGGACGGGACTCTTGACGCATGGGAAGCGCTCGCCGCCGCCCACGCCGCGCACGGGACGACGTCGCTGCTCGTCACCACGTTGACGGCGCCTGCGGATGAACTGCTGCGGATTGCCCGTATGATTCCGGAGGCGGTTCGCACATCGGAGAGCCGCTCATGGCGTGGCGCACGCATTCTCGGGCTCCATCTGGAAGGACCGTACATCCACCCGGAACGAGCCGGTGCGCAAAACCCTGCGTACATCCGTCCGCCGAACCCGGCTGAAATGGAGCGGCTGCTGGAAGCTGCAGACGGTTGGCTGCGTCTGGTCACTCTTGCACCCGAGCTGCCACGTGCCGAAACCGTGATCGCGATGCTGCGCCGAGCCGGAGTTGCGGTCGCGATGGGACACACCACGGCGACTTACGACGAAGCCATGCAGGCGGTCGAGCTTGGAGTGGGCCATGCGGCGCACACATTCAACGCCATGACGGGCCTGCAGGCGCGTGAACCGGGAGCGGTGGGGGCGGTGCTCTTGGATCCACGAGTGCGGGCGGAAGTGATCGCCGACATGCACCACGTCCATCCCGCGGTGTTGCGACTGCTGGTCAAGTTGAAGGGAGCCAACGGTGTTTGCCTGATCACCGACGCCATTGCAGCGATGGGGCAAGGCGACGGCCGGTTGCTTCTCGGCGGCATCCCCGTACATGTGAAAGACGGTGTCTGCCGGCTGGAATCCGGAGCGCTGGCAGGCAGCGTGTTGAGCATGGATCGAGCTTTGGCCAATATGGTGCGCACGGTCGGGGTCCCCTTGGCCGATGCGGTGACGATGGCTGCGCAAACGCCAGCTGCTGCCATAGGTGCGCACGATGCAGGGGCTATTGTTCCCGGCCGTCGGGCCGATTTGATCGTGTTGGACGATGAGCTGTGCTGTCGTTTGACCATGGTGGCCGGACGGATTGTGCACAAAAACTAGTGGATTTGTGCACAAAAACGGCTGAAAAGGCAGGAAGCTGCAAGACGGCGCTGAAATATTGGGAAAGGAAAGTGCTGACCAACAAACGCGTGCATTCTGTCACCGGGCGACAAGGCGGAATTGTCGGTTGGGTCAGAGCCGCTGCCCCTTCCTTCGAACCGTGGTGAAAGCGGATCCATGCCGCAGCAAAGGGGGACGCGGGGTGTTTCGGGGAGATCGACGAAAGGCATTCGTTGTCAAGCGCCGATTGGCGCTTTCACTCGTTATGGCGGGCGTGCTGGGCTTGGCGATCGTCCATTTGGGCTTAGACAAGGTCATAGCCCAAGCTCCGACGGCGGAAATTCATTGGAGTGGACCGGTGGACGGCATCTTTGTTGCCGATGAGCCCATCGTTTGGCGTGTGGAAGTCGCTTCCGCCGGGGCGACGGCGTGGCACGAGCCGCTGCTGCGTTACGTCGTGACTCCGTTCGGCGGCGAAACACCCGTGGCAGTTGGAAGCGTCGCTCTTTCGGTTGGAGCAGACGGTGTCGGGGTAGCGGAGCTTGTACTGCAGCCAACCGATCTCCCGGCTGCCGAGCAAGCGGTATGGTATCAACTGCGGATCACACTGGCGACGGCCTCCGGCGAGGTGGAACTTTTCGACCCGTCGGTGGACGGCGGTGAACCGGTGCGCGCTTTTGGAGTCGTCCCTCGCTACGAGGGGGGCCTGCTCGCCCCTACGGCTTTTTCTCCGCCGGTCGATTCAGCGCGCCGGGTCATGGCGTTCTACTATACATGGTACGGACATCCGGAGCGAACCGGCACGTGGCACCATTGGACCGAAGGCGGGCACAATCCCGATCGTTTCACACCGCAGGGCTTGCGGGACATCGGTTCAACGCATTATCCCGTGCTGGGAACATACGATTCGTTTGACGTTGACGTCATCCGGCGGCACTTGGCGTGGGCCGAGGCGGCACGCATCGACGTGCTCATTGCGACATGGTGGGGCCAAGGCGACTTCACCGATCGCGTGCTGGAACCGCTGCTCGATGCTGCAGCCGAAACAAGAGTCCGGATCGCTTTTTACTATGAAGTCGTGCCGAATCATGATCCGGCGCGCGCCGTCGATGATTTCCTCTACTTGCTCACCCGGTACGGAGATCATCCGGGTACGTTCAAGTACGAAGGAGAACCGGTCATTTTCATTTACAGCCGGGCCATTCACCAGCTCACTCATGCGCAGTGGGAAAGAGTCCTGCAAACTGTGAAAGCTTCGCATGGGGCACGCTTTATTGCCGATACGGGCGACGGCGATTGGGCAGAGATTTTCGACGGTTTGCATATGTATAATCCGGTGCCTCAAGTCGTCGCCGGAGTCGATATGAGCCGGGTGTACGAAGCGCTCGTCCGGGCTGCCTCCGATCATGGCAAGATATCGGCCGTTACGGTGCTGCCGGGATACGATGATTCCTACATTGGGCGTATCCATCCGATCGTCGCACCGCGCGAGGACGGACAGTTGTATGATCGTCTATGGGCGACCGCGATTCAAAGCCGTCCGGACTGGGTGTTGGTGACGTCCTTCAATGAATGGCATGAGGGCTCCGACATTGAGCCGAGTTTGGAACACGGATATGCCTATCTGGAAGCGACGGCTTACTGGGCGGAACAATTCCGTACGGCTTCGGAACGGACGTTTTGGCTTGGCCGTCTGAGTTTCCCTGCAGTCGTGCCGCCGGGAGGCTTCGCGGAATTTTCATTTGAAGTGGAGACGGAACATGAAGGTGAAGACCTGGTGGTCGACTGGGATTTGCCTGCGGGCTGGGAAGTGGTCTTACTGCAGCCGAAAGGCGCACCTGCAGGCGTCCGCACGCTGGAAGGAGCTCTGACGGTGCCGAAGACTGCGGCGACGGGAACATACGCTGTTCGCGCTGATGTTCATCTCGGAGGGTACAGTCAGTCGTTCGAAGTGCAGCTTGGCGTCGTCGAGGCGGAACGTGCTCCATACGCCGGCGGCAGCGGAGCGTGGGTCGAGCTCGGAGAGGTGAACCGGGCATTCGGACTCGCACAGCGCGAAGCCGCGGACGGGAAGACCGAAGCGGTGAACGTGGCCGGCGTGGAAGGGCGGCGTACGGTGCCGGGTGTCTCCGACTTCAAGTACATGTATTTCGACGTGATCGATTCGTTTCTGTACGATATCGAAGGGGAAACGATCGAAATCGTCGTCGAGTATCTCGATGAAGGAACCGGAACCTTTCAAATCCAATATGATTCGCACAATCCTTCGGCGCCATTGGACGGAGCCTATGCCAACGGTCCGTCATGGCGTCTGACGAACACCGGCACGTGGAAGCAGGTGACGTTTACCTTCCATAACGCCCGGCTGGCCAATCGCCAAAATGAAGGCAGCGATTTTCGCATCGCGGTCGGTACCGGCTCGATGATCGTAAGTCGGGTGTGGATTCGCTGGATAAAATAAAAATGAGTATTTTCCAACTTGCGGCAGGGAATGTCATACCCGGTGTTGCATTGTGATAAGCTAAGAGCAATTTAGCCCGGCAGGAACGCTCCTAGGTGTCGGTGAAGAAGCTCATTTAAATTAAACTCGGACCATTGGTATCGCTTGCCGCATCGGAGAACGCAGCTCAAAAGGAGGCAGCGAAAGTGGCGAATGTGGGAAGTTTGGCCATCGATGGAGAGCATGCGCAGGGAGGTGACGCCATATCCTTCACCATCGTCGGCGAAGCGCGCACTGCTTTTTCCACGTGGCTTCTTGATGGTTTGAAAGCTTATCTCCGCCAGAAAGGATATGTGTTCCATCTCAAGCCTCCGCCCAATATCCGTTTGGTCTTGAACGCCATTGATCCGGACA
Source organism: uncultured bacterium (assembly GCA_937983075.1). Lineage (GTDB taxonomy): Bacteria > Bacillota > Limnochordia > DTU080 > JAAYLA01 > CALKAQ01. The sequence continues at coordinate 13,147 of CALKAQ010000177.1, forward strand.
ATCCTCAGCCGTATCGCCGGAAGGCGCAGGCGACGTTCGTCGTTTCGGTGACCGAAATCCACGAGAAGCCTGAAAACGTGCTGCAATACGCTTATCCGAAGCTCGTTCGGTCGTTGTCGAACCTCCTTGTGCTTATTATTCATACCGACGCAGGGACGGAAACGCATTTCATCACTCCCGAGCAAGGGTATTACCAATTGAAAGCGTCCGTCGACGACAGTGAAGCGTATTTTGCGGAGTTTTACCGCCGGCTCGAGCCCATTGCCACGTCGCAGCTCATTATCGACAACGAATTTCACACCGATCTGCCCGAAGAATTGTGGGACGGCGACGAATTTACCGAGCAGCTGTTTTGGGCGGGCAAAAAGCTCGACGCATACAACCTACTTCCGGCACCTTTTCCTCTGGAAGAAGTTCTTTCACCGCGGGATATGCGTCACTTGCATCGCCTGTACAGCATGGGGGGATTGAGCTACGGCAATCTGAGCGTGCGTCGTGACGCCGAAACCTTTTGGATGAGCGCCAGCGGCGTCGACAAATCGAACATGCATAAAGTCGGTGAGCACGTGCTGCTGGTCAAAGGGTTCGACGCGGAGCGCGGCGTCATGCTTCTCAGCGTGCCGCCCAACATTAAACCGCGCCGGGTTTCGGTCGACGCCATCGAACACTATTTGATTTATCGGGAACATCCGCAAGTGGGCGCGATCGTTCACGTCCACGCTTGGATGGAAAACGTCCCCGCGACAGAAATGAATTATCCTTGCGGGACGCTTCAGCTTGCCCAGGCGGTGGCGGACCTTGTGCGTCAGGCGGACGATCCCGCACGCGCGGTCATCGGTCTGAAAAATCACGGGCTGACCATTACAGGAACGAGCATGGAAGACATATTCGAACGCATTGACGGGAAGATCATTCCGCAAGTCCCGATGTCCTGACCGGGTACCGAAAACGGATGTGATGGATTGAAGGCCGTTTGCTACGACTTCACAATCCCCAAGTACTTGGCGGCGCGGTTGCTTGGCAACCGCTTTCCACGCATTCACACCTCGCGGCTGTCGGCGGTGTCGTTCAAAGAGGTGCCGGATCCTCGTTTGCGCGGGCCGGAGTGGGTATTGGTGGAACCCCGCCTCTCCGGCATTTGCGGCACCGACATGGGGACCATCACGGCAAAATCCAGCCCGGCGCTGGCGCCTTATGTATCGTTCCCATCGGTGATGGGGCACGAAGTTGTCGCGGATGTCATCGAGGTGGGGGAAGCGGTCGATCATTGCCAACCCGGCGACCGTGTCGTCATCGACCCGTTTATTTCCTGCTATGTGCGCGGTTTGGAGCCGTGTCCCAGCTGCGCACGCGGGTTGACGGCGCGCTGTGAACGAGCCGCTGGCGATGAATCCGGTGATCAACTTCAAGCGCCGGGAATGATCCTCGGTTTTTGCCGCGAATTGCCGGGAGCATGGGCCGAACGGATGGTGGTCCATCGGTCGCAGGTTTTCCAGGTGCCCGATGCCCTGAGCGACGAGGTAGCGGTGCTCGTCGAACCGCTCGCGGTTTGCGTGCACGCAGCGCTGAAACGCTTGCCCGCTCCCGGTGATCGGGTGCTTGTGTTGGGCGGCGGTACGATCGGGCTGTGCATGGTCGCCGCGTTGCGCCTGCTCGATCTCGATGTGCAAATTGCCGTTTCGGTGCGGTATGATTTCCAAAAGGAGCTCGCGCTCACTTTGGGCGCCGATGCCGCGTTTACGGGCCGCGACGCCGCCGTACAAGCCGCAAAGGCCATGACGACGGTGAAAGCACACCGGCCGCCCATCGGCCCGCAGGTGTATATGGGCGGGTTCGACGTCGTCTACGATTGCGTCGGCAGCTCTTCTTCGGTTGACGACGCGCTGCGCCTGACGCGCTCCGGCGGGTCCATTGTGTTGGTCGGCGGAGCCGGCGAGCTGCCCAAAATCGATTGGACGTTTGTGTGGACGCAAGAGCTGACTGTGACCGGTACGATCGGCTACGGCATCGAAACATGGGAAGGGCGTCGAGTACATACATTTTACTTGACTATGGAGCGGCTGCTCGCACGTCCCGATTTGCCTCTCGGCCGCATGATTACGCACCGTTTTTCTTTGGATGAATACCGGGAGGCGCTGCGCGTCAATCTTGGCCGCAGTCGGGCTAAAGCCATTAAGACGGTGTTTCAACGGCGACCGAAGCCAAACGTTGTGCAAACAGTAGAGAAGATTGCTGAACCGCATAAGGAAAATTTGTCTGACCTTCCTCAGCAGGCACAAGGGGCGTCTTAGGCGAAGTATTCAAGTCGGCATCCTGGGGAGGGAGGTCGCTTGCGCCTCGTAACCTATGCAAATCGCGGGCAGCCGCAAAGCAAGCCGCGCCTCGGCGTCGAATTTGGCTGCATGATTGTCGACGTTCAGGCGGCTTGTGTCGCGTATGCAATGCGTCACGACGGACCGGCGGGTGCCGAAACCGCTCTAGCCGTGGTGCCGTCGGACATGCGTACGTTCATCCGACGCTATCCTCTGCTGCGCAAACAAATTGAGCCGGCGCTGCGCATGGCGGCAGATGCGCTCGCTCGTGTGGATGGCGCCGAAGCGCTCGAACTCGTCGCTGCAGGGAGCCCTGTCGCGGTGCCTCGTGCAGACGTGCGCCTTCTGGCGCCGCTGCTCGATCCGCCGAAAATTGTTTGCGTGGGGCTGAATTATCGAGATCACGCCATCGAAACCGGCCTGGCCATCCCGGCGAGTCCGGTGTTGTTCTCGAAATATTCCTCAGCGATCGTTGGCCCTGACGAAGCCGTGGTCCATCCGGGATCGGAACTGACAACGCGGCTCGATTACGAAGTCGAGCTCGCCGTGGTCATTGGGATTGGAGGCAAGCAGATTCCTGAGAGCAAAGCGCTCGATCACGTGTTTGGCTATACGGTGGCCAATGACATTTCCGCTCGTGATTTGCAATTTCAAGAAGGCCAATGGCTCAAGGGCAAAACATTGGATACGTTTTTGCCGCTCGGTCCGGCCATTGTGACGGCGGATGAAATTGAAGATCCGCATCGTTTGCACATTCGTTTGGACTTAAACGGTCAAACCATGCAGTCGTCCTCAACCGAGGAAATGATCTTTCGCATTCCCTATCTCATCGCTTATTTGTCGAAACTTTTTACACTCGAGCCGGGCGACCTCATACTCACGGGAACCCCTGCGGGGGTAGGGCATGCTCGCCGTCCGCCGGTTTATCTTCAACCCGGTGATATCATGCGAGCCGAGATTGACGGCATCGGCGTATTGGAAAACCGGGTTACTGGGGGTTGAATTGCGATCGACTGGGCACGTATTTTACCTGCTGCAAACGCTCTGATGAATGTCATCGTCGCCATCTTGCTCGTCGTCGGGTACGTGCAGATTCGACGGAAGCAATACGAGAAGCACGAGCGTACCATGTGGGTTGCAACCGGGATCACGGTGCTGTTTTTCATCACGTACATCACGCGTACGATGCTGTACGGCACTACCCCGTTTCCGCATACCGGATGGATGCGCACGCTGTACTTGACCATTTTGTTTTCGCATCTTTCTTTGGCGATTGTGGTTGTGCCGTTGGCAATCATTTCGCTTTACCATGCCGTAAAGCGTCGTTACGACCGGCACCGTCGCTTCGCGAAAATCTTGTGGCCGCTTTGGCTGTATGTATCGATCACCGGTCCCACGGTATATTTGTTCTTGCGCCCGTACTATTGAGGCGGCGCTCGCAAACCTATCGATCAACCTGCAACAAACCTGAAGGTGGAGGAAGGGCGGCCTGATGAGTTCAGGCCGCCTCCGGCAGCGAGGGCCTGAATCCGTGCTCACAAGGGCCCTCGCACGGCCGTCTTCTGCACTTCGGTTTGCTCTTCAATCTCCTGTGATTCATCTGCAATGGTGCTTGTGCAGCGCACAAATTCCCCTGCGGCAGATGCATGGCAGGCCGGAGTGCCATGCACATGGGTTCACCGTGCGTGTATATGCGGTGCGTTTTCGGTCGGCACGCTAGTCGGGGGGCATCTTGCGCAAGCTATGCAGGGTGCGCAAAGCGTATCCAGCAGGGTTTAAGCGGGAACATCCCGAATGATAGCTCGTTAGGTCGAATTTGCCCTATATGTGCCTGTTTGGCATTGCGCACCCCATGCCAAACGACAAGGAAGGTAGACACATGGTGAATTTACGTCAACGGTTGGAGAAGAACGGTCCATTCAGCATGGTGATTTTCGGTGCCAGCGGCGATTTGGTCGCTCGCAAGCTCGCCTCGGCACTGTTTCGTCTTACGTATGACGGTATCTTGCGTGAACAAGATCTTATCATTTGCGGCGTAGCGCGTCGTCCTTGGGACGATGACACCTTTCGCGACAAGCTGCGCACCGCCGTACGTGAGGGCGAACATAAGGACATCTTCACCGACGAGGTGTGGGACCGTCTCGCAGCGCGCATTTTTTATGTGCAGGGCGATGCGCACGAACAAGCGACGTTCGATCGGCTTGACGCCCGGTTGACTGAGATCGGGAAGCAGGAACCGGGACGGCCGGACCGCAATCGGCTGTATTATTTGGCGACGTTGCCGAGCTTGTATCCGGACATCATTGACGGTGTCGGGCGTTTGAAGCTGCGAAATAACGATCGCGGCTGGACGCGCATCGTTATCGAAAAGCCGTTCGGACACGATTTGGAGTCGGCGCGCAATTTGAATCGCCAGCTGCGTCAGTATTTCGATGAACGCGAAATTTTCCGCATCGATCACTATTTGGGCAAAGAGACCGTCCAAAACATTCTTGTCCTCCGCTTCGCCAACGGCATCTTTGAACCGATTTGGAATCGGCATTACATTTCACATGTCGAAATTACCGTTGCCGAATCGGCGGGGGTAGGTCACCGCGCCGGTTACTATGAAGAAGCCGGGGCACTGCGGGATATGGTGCAAAACCATTTGCTGCAGCTGCTCAGCCTCATTGCCATGGAACCGCCGGCGTCATTCCAAGCGGGGGCCATTCGCGATGAAAAAGTGAAAGTGCTCCGTTCCATTCCGCTGCTGACTCCGGAGCAGGTGGCTTCGAACACGGTGCGGGGCCAGTACACTCGGGGTGAAATCAACGGCAAGCCTGTTCCGGGCTACCGAGAAGAACCGAACGTGGCGCCGGATTCAAACGTCGAGACGTTTGTGGCCCTCAAGCTGATGATCGAAAATTGGCGTTGGGCGGGCGTGCCGTTTTATTTGCGGACAGGCAAGCGCCTGCCGGAGCGCACTTCGCGCATTGCCATCGCCTTCCGCTGCCCGCCGCATCTGCCGTTCCAGGAAACGATGGTGCCGGAGCTCGGATCGAACACCATGATCATTCACATTCAGCCGGAAGAAGGCATTACGCTGTCCATCGGTGCTAAGATCCCCGGCCCCGAAATTCGCATTCGAAACGTCGACATGGAATTTTTCTATGACCGCAGCTTTACCGAGCGCTCCGCCGAGGCGTACGAGTATTTGCTGCTCGAAGCGATTTTGGGCGATACGACCATGTTCACTCGGGACGACGAAACGGACGCTGCCTGGGCGCTTGTCTCCGGCATCCACGAGGCATGGGATGCAGGCATTTCGCCGTTGCAAACGTATCCGGCAGGCACGTGGGGTCCAACGGCGGCAGAGCATTTGATTGAGTATCCGGTCACGGGCTGTGCCGTCCATATGAGAGACGCTGATGATCCGTGGCTGCGGCGTCTGGCCGCATGTGGTTTTCCCAAGGGATCAACTTGATTTGAAACTGTTGTTTCAAAAGTTTCGCGTGTGCTATACTGAGTGGAAAAATGTCGGCTTGTCCGAAGGGAGTCTCGGCCTTTGCAAGTTCCGTTGAGCAGTGTTGATCCAGAAGTATTTCAAGCGATTGAATCCGAACGTCGGCGACAAAATGAAACGATTGAACTGATTGCATCGGAAAATTTTGTCAGTCGCGCTGTCATGGAGGCAGCCGGCTCGGTCTTGACGAATAAGTACGCCGAGGGCTACCCGGGGCGTCGGTACTACGGCGGCTGCGAATTTGTAGACATTCCCGAAAGCTTGGCTATTCAACGTGCGAAAGAGCTTTTCGGCGCCGAACACGTGAATGTCCAGCCGCATTCCGGCGCTCAGGCGAATCAGGCGGTGTTCTTTGCCGTGCTGCAGCCGGGAGACACCATCCTCGGCATGGCGTTGCCCCACGGCGGCCATTTGACGCACGGCAGCCCGGTCAATCTTTCCGGCAAATGGTTTAACGTCGTATCGTACGGCGTCGATCCGGAAACCGAACGCATCGATTACGATGTGGTGCGCTCGCTGGCCAAAGAGCATCGCCCGAAGCTCATCATCGCCGGTGCAAGCGCATATCCTCGCATCATCGATTTTGCGAAGTTCCGCGAAATCTGCGATGAGGTCGGCGCGATGCTGATGGTCGACATGGCACACATTGCCGGGCTCGTTGCAGCGGGGCTTCATCCAAGCCCGGTTCCGTATGCGGAGTTCGTCACGACGACAACACATAAAACGCTGCGTGGGCCGCGGGGCGGCATGATTCTCTGCAAGGCTGAATTTGCGAACGCCATTGACAAGGCGGTGTTCCCTGGGCTGCAAGGCGGTCCGCTGATGCATATCATCGCCGCCAAGGCGGTGGCGTTGAAGGAAGCGTCGGATCCTTCGTTCGTCACCTATCAGAAGCAAATTCTCCGAAACGCTCAAGCTTTGGCCGAAACGTTGCTTGAACGAGGACATCGGTTGGTTTCCGGCGGTACCGACAATCACTTGCTTTTGGTTGATGTCAAGGCCAAGGGGTTGACGGGCAAGGAAGCCGAAGAAGGTCTCGAATCCATCGGCATTACGGTAAACAAAAACACGATTCCGTTCGACCAAGAAAGCCCGTTCGTAACGAGCGGCATTCGTTTGGGCACGCCTGCCGCAACAACCCGGGGCATGGACGAAGAGGCCATGAAAGTTATCGGCGAAATCATCGACGACATGCTGACCGCGATGGTCAAAGGAGAGCAGGATGCGGTTGCGCCGCAGCTGCGTGCACGTGTTGCCGAGCTCGCCGCAGCTTATCCGTTGTATCAAGATTGACGATGTGGGGAGGAGCCGATGGCATGAAATGGCGCGTTGCTCAGCGTTGGGCTGTGTGGCTGACTCTAATTGCATTAGGGATCGGCACACGGGGCTTAGCTGAGACGGCAGACATTCAATCGTACGTTGTGCCCGCAATTGCGAGGGCTGCCGAAGCACCGGCTGCGCCTGAGTCTACTGTTGTCGAAGCCCCTGAGCTGCCATCGGTTGAAACGATCCGTGCCAACCTCCAGGCACGTTGGGAAACGCTTGAAGATGTGAGCTTTGAGTGGGTTTTTGAGTGGTTCAACCAAGAAAACGGCAAGCTGGAAGATCGCAGTCGGTTTAGCGGCGTGGCCGTGATGCCTCATTTCATTCGACTTACGGTGCATGAGCCCGAGTTCATGGCCGGAGCGATTTACATATACCGGGGCGACCGCAACCAAGTCATCGACTACAATCCGCTGACCGAATTTGTCGGCTGTATGTCGCCGGAAGCTTTTGCCCGCAGCCATGGTATCGTGCTGGGGAATGAAAACGGTGAGTTTTCGCTCGAGCAGTTTCTTGGCATATCCGAGGAAAGCTTGAATGCCATGACGGTCGTCGGCAGTGAAACGATCGACGGCGTCTTGCATGTCATCGTGAAACTGGGCGTCGAGGATGCAGCCGAGCAGTTGGCCACGCACATCGAGGACATCGAAGGTCTTGACGACATCGAGAATTTCGATGAACTGCTTCAAACCGTGGTTGCCTGGATCGATACGGAACGGTGGATCATCACCAAGGTGGAAACGTGGGATGTCGAAGGCACGGTGACCACTCGACAGCAATTGACCAACGTCAAGATCAACTTGGGCACCACCGTCAACCAGGTTGTTCAACTTCGGGCGAACAACAGGAATTGCAACTAATGGCGTTTACATGCTGGCCCCGCGCCCGGGTAACGGTACAAGCCTTGGGCGTGGGGCCGTTTCATTTGCGAGCAGGGAGGTAAAGACGGCATGCTTGATTTACGATTGATTCGCAACCATCCTGATGTCATACGACGGGCGCTCGCACGCCGCAACGAAGATTTTCCGCTCGATGAATTGCTCAGCGCCGATGAGGAATGGCGCAGCCATTTGGCGCGTGTGGAACAGCTCAAAGCCAAGCGCAACGAAGCGAGCGAAGCGATCGGGCGGCTCAAGCGGGAAGGCAAGGACGCCGAAGAGGCCATCGTCGAAATGCGTGCTGTGGCGCAGGAAATCAGCGCTTTAGAGGCGCGGGTCAAAGAGCTGGAGACGAAAATACACGACCTTCTGATGGTCATCCCCAATATTCCGCATGAGTCGGTGCCGGATGGCGCTTCGGAAGAAGACAACGTTGAGGTGCGTCGTTGGGGCACCATCCCGGAGTTTCCGAACGGCCCCAAGCCGCATTGGGAAATTGCCGCCGAACTCGGCATCGTCGATTTTGAACGCGCGGCCAAAGTAGCCGGTGCGCGCTATGCGTTTTTGCGTGGGGCCGGTGCGCGGCTTGAACGTGCGTTGATCAATTTCATGATCGATTTACATACCCAAGAGCACGGCTATGTTGAAGTGTGGCCGCCGTTTATCGCCAATGCGGACAGCTTGTACGGGACGGCACAGCTGCCGAAGTTCGGCGAAGACATGTTCCGCATTGAGGGGACGGATTCGTATTTGATTCCGACGGCCGAGGTGCCGGTGACGAATTTGCACCGCGACGAGATTCTCACCGCCGACATGCTGCCGTTGAAATATGTCGCTTATTCGGCGTGTTTCCGCGCAGAAGCAGGTGCCCACGGCCGGGACACTCGCGGCCTGATTCGGCAGCACCAGTTCAACAAAGTGGAATTGGTTCAGTTCGTGCGGCCTGAAGATTCGTATGAGGCGCTCGAAAGCTTGGTGCGTGACGCCGAAGCGGTCTTGCAGCGGCTTGAGCTGCCGTATCGTGTGGTTGAAATTTGTACGGGCGACCTAGGCTTCAAAGAGGCGAAAAAGTACGATCCGGAAGTGTGGATGCCAAGCTACAACCGCTACGTGGAGATTTCTTCGTGCAGCAACTTTGAAGATTTTCAGGCGCGCCGTGCAAACATTCGGTTCCGTCCTGCACCCGGAGCGAAAGTGGAGTACGTGCACACGCTCAACGGGTCGGGCTTGGCGGTGGGCCGAACGCTGGCGGCCATTTTGGAAAACTATCAGCAGCCTGACGGCTCTGTGGTGATTCCGGATGCGCTTCGCCCCTACATGGGAATGGATCGCATTGAGCCGCCGGCCAAGTAAACGTCGCGATAAGCGGCTTTGATGCGGAAGCCGACGCGGCTGTATGCGGCGATTGCCGGAGCGTTTGTCGCGTCCACCAGCAGGCAGGTGTCGTAGCCGGCAGCGGCGGCCAACACGCAAAAGTTGGCGACCAGCTGCTGGGCGTAGCCTTGCCCGCGGTATTCAGGGAACGTGTACACACCGGCACACGATGTATAGGGACCGAAGGAAATGCCTTGAAGGAGGCATGCGGCAATCGGTCGCCTGCCTGCTCGACGTTTGGACGCATTGTGCTCCGCGTCGGACACCGGTGCGGCTGCCGAATCGGCGCGGGCTTCGGCGACGAGCACGCGGCCTTGCCTGCACATATAGCGCCAGTCGCAGCGGAAGGGGACGTTCCGCTCGGCGCTGTAGCCCGCGGCGTACTCTTTCAGGCGGGGGATGTCCGCTTCGTCGGCAAAACGGTAGTTCCCGTCCGGCTGGATTTGATGCTCGAAGGCACGCAGCGTCATAAAATGCTCATGGTGGTCGCGGATCACTCGGCAGCCGAGCTCGTGGGATTCCAATGCTTCGGCAATCACTTCGTATTCGCCGGACAGTCTTGTGATCGCGAGTCGGCTGCGCAGCTGTTCGGCCAGCGTTCGGACGGCGTCTGAATCCGTGCCGTGCAGCAGGCAAAAGCCGTCGGTCTCACGTGCGGCGGCAGCGGCGACAACTTCGTCTTGGTCATAAACTGCCGCCAACCGCCACAATCGCAACTCGTCGTGCGGGCTGCGTGCCAGGTCTTCCAACAGGCCACCGAACATAAACGCACTCGTCGCGGTTTGCCGCAAATGGTGCAATAGATCGCTGACGGGCGGATCCCAGCGAAGTTCGTGTTTGAGCCGGCCTGAGGAAGCGGGGCTGAGTTTGTAGCGTTTTGAGTGCGTCGACGCGTTGGAATGCAAGGATGACGACAAGTGAAGTCACTCCTTCGATGGCGTGTTTCGGTGGCTGAATCGACTTGTTGGCAGCGCCTTGCGGGCTGCATTGACACGATCCGCATGAGCGTGGTAAGCTTTATAATGGTTTATTTCCGGAGGGGTGCCGGAGTGGTTGAACGGAGCGGTCTTGAAAACCGTCGAGGGTTTACGCCCTCCGGGGGTTCGAATCCCCCCCCCTCCGCCACTCGTTCGCTAACCCAGCTTCAATCCAATCAAAAAGCCCAGCATAAAGCTGCCGGCAACCGGAAGATGGCTTTGCAGCTGTTCAGCCCAGTCGCGCAAGATGCCTATCACACCGCCTTGATGCTGAACTGCCGAATCATATAGCGCTTCGATCGTCGTCCAGTTGATCTGAATCAAGTCGAAGTTTTGCAGCGTGATCAAGAGGACGACGAGCACGCCGGTGAGCACGAGCAGTGCCTTCAGCGCCTTTTTGGCGACATAGCCTACCGCTAGACCGAGCAATACCCCCAAACCGATTTGCTGCCCGAGGATGGACCAATCCAAGGCACCGTTGTTCAAGGCCGTCCCCCCTTTGCGCGAAAAGGCAGGATTTTGGCGTGTCGGATATTTGGTTTGACACGCTTGGAAAAAGTCCCTTCATCTAGGCTGTCCATGGTGCCAGGAAATGTTGCTGGCTTAGTTTGACTCGGATTGGCAGGTGCATGCATCAAGGCAGGGTGCATTCATTGGTATTGTATGGTGAAAAAATAAAAAGGCCCTCATTTCAGAGAGCCTTTGGTGGCGGAAGGGGAGGGATTCGAACCCTCGGCAGGGGTATTCCCCTGCGACGGTTTAGCAAACCGCTCGATTCGGCCTCTCTCGCACCCTTCCGCGTTGCGGATGTTTAGTTGGACAATCAAAAAAGAGCCAGGCAATCAGCAATCATGAGTATATCATTGATATCTCATTACGTCAACACAGGGGAAATTCAAATTGCGGGCAATGCAAGGAAAAGCTACAATGAAACGGGAGTGGCGTGGCATGGCTGCCACAAAAGGAGTGACGGGCAGTAGTGCAATTACGAGGACAGTATGTCCTGCTGCGCCCGCTTCAGCGGGAAGATTTGGAACGCCGTATTGATATGGTCAATGATCCCGAGGTGCAACGGTTGACCATTGGCATGCCTGTTGACGAGAACACGGAATTCGATGTGCTCTCGTGGTTCCAGCTGGTGTCAGACGATCCCCATAGCGAGCAGTGGGCCATTGTCGATCTGGCGGCCGATGAGTACATCGGCGATATCGATTTGCACAGCATTCGCGTGATGGGCAACGAAGCGTGGATCAGTCCGATGTTCGGAACGTCGAAAGCGCGTTCGAATAAAGCTTTGCGCTTGGAGGCCATTGGTCTCATCGTCGACTATGCTTTTCGGGAAAAAAATGTCGAAGCGGTTCGTATCGATATCCCCGACGCCGATGAACAAGGGATTGAGATTTTAAAGGAGCTGGGCTTTGAATTAGAGGAAGCCTACGAATTCGATATGTTTACCGGGGCACAGACGTTGACCTACGTTGTTACGCCCGCTAATTTTCAGGGTGACATTGCACGGAGCGATTGACAAAGCGCCAGGTGATAGGTGGCAATCGAAAATTTCATTTTTCGGGTTGCACTTTGTAGGAACCTGTGGTACACTATGTTTTGCAGTCGGCAAACAACTAAACAGCTTGCGCCCGTAGCTCAGCTGGATAGAGTAACGGACTACGAATCCGGAGGTCGGAGGTTCGAATCCTCCCGGGCGCGCCAGGTGAATCCTCCACTGAAAGTAAAATTTCAGTGGAGGATTTTGTTTTGCTCGGCGGGGTAACTTGATCCATGCCTTACATTTTTTGCTTGACATTATCATTATCGAGAATGATAATGATAGCGGGCGCGCTCAACAAGCAGCAAGCATCATCGTCGTGGCGTTGCAACTGGAGTGTGGATGATTGGCAAACAGCTCGCAACGAGCATCCAAAGCTGAAATACTTTTTCATCCGGTGCGCATGCGGATCATCCGAGTGCTGTCGGACGGGAAAGGTCGTACAGTGCAGGAAATCGGAACCAAACTCGCTGACGTCCCTACTGCGACCCTCTATCGACACATTAAGAAATTGCTTGAGGGAGAGTTTCTGGAAGTTGTCGAAGAGCGGCAGGTAGGAGGTGCAGTGGAGCGTGTTTTCGCTCTGCGGGACCAAGCCGGCTTTTTGTCGGCAGAAGATATCGCGCATGCAACCAAGGAAGATCACATGCGCTATTTCACCTTGTTCTGCGCGATGCTCATGAGCGATTTCAACGATTACCTTCAGCGGGAAACGATCGATTTCGTGGCGGATGGGGTGGGGTATCGGACCGTATCGCTTTACTTGGATGACCATGAGTTTCTGGAGTTGGTTGCTCGACTGCAGGAGTGCATCGCAGCTTACAAAGACAACCGTCCCGCTCCGGGCCGACGGCGTCGCTTGTTGTCGACCGTCGTCATGCCAGCAGAAAGTTAAACATGTCTGAAGCATCCCGCATCAGGGAGACTCGACATTCCGAAAGGAGATGGATTCATGTTGACCACAGATGTCAGCCGCAAGCATTGGTTGGCCGTTATGTTGGCGATCGTTGCCGTCATCGGGATGGGAACACTGGCAGCCGCCGGAGCGGAGTTGTCCTTGGCGGGTACATGGCGCGGAGCGATCGAGATCCCCGGGCAGCCTCTCGACATTCAATTTCAATTCGTGCAAGACGGAGACAGCTGGAAGGGCACCGGCGACATTCCCGCCCAGGGCGCTTTCGGCCTAACGATCGGGAATATCTCCGTATCAGGAGAACAGGTCTCGTTCGCCTATGTTGAAGTACCGGCGAGTTTTACGGGAAGAATGACGTCCGACGGCTCGCGGATCGAAGGTGTATTCCAGCAGGCGGGGATGACTTTCCCATTCCACATCGAACGGGAAAACGCGGCGAACGACGTTGGCCGTGCTGAGCAGCTTGCTCTCATCCGGCAGCATATTGAAGCCGCCATGGAGGCTTGGCAGGTGCCCGGAGTGGCCGTAGCGATCGTCGAAAACGGCGAGGTCATTTTGGCCGAAGGTTTCGGGTGGCGAGATGTTGAGAATCAACTCCCCGTCACATCCAAGACGCTTTTCGGGATAGGTTCATCGACAAAGGCGTTTACCACTGCCGTGTTTCAAATGCTCGTCGAGGAAAACGTGCTCAACTGGGATCAACCGATCCGCCATTGGCTGCCGGGGTTCCGCTTGCAAGATCGATGGGCGACTGAACATATTACCCCCAGGGATTTCGCTTTGCATCGCTCGGGGTTGCCTCGTCACGATCTGGCGTGGGTGTTGAACCTGGAGCTCGATGCCGATCGCTTTATTCATGCCGCCGAACATCTGCAGCCGGCTGCAGAGTTCCGCACCACTTGGATTTACAACAACTTCGGCTACGTCGTCCTGGGGCGATTGATCGAAGAAGTGACGCAGCAAACGTGGGAAGACGTTGTCACTGAGCGCATTTTGCAGCCGCTCGGCATGAACGCAACGAATTTTTCGATTGAAGCGATGCGCCAGAGTGACGATTATTCGCTCACGTACGCCGTTGTGGACGGCGAAGTTCAGCCGATACCGCTGCGGGGAGTCGGTGGCGTGGGGCCGGCAGGCGCCATCAATTCCAACGTCGAGGATATGGCGCGTTGGCTGCAGTTTCAACTGAACAACGGAGCGGTTGACGGTCAGCAGCTGCTCAGTCCGGCAAGCATGCTCGAAATGCACTCGCCGCAAATGGTGATAGGTGGCGGCGGGCAAGGGGAAATTCAGTTCGCAAGCTACGGACTGGGCTGGATGATCGATTCGTATCGAGGCCATTACCGAGTTCACCACGGTGGCAACACCATTGGCTTCAGCGCTGATGTGGCCATGCTGCCTAACGAAGGCATCGGAATCGTTGTGTTGACGAACGCACATGCGACGCCGCTGCCGGGCATTGTAGTGAACACGGTTTTCGACGTCCTGCTCGGGTTGGAGCCGATTGACTGGAACGGGATTTATCAGCATGCACAGAGCGTTGAAGAGGAGATCGTGCATCCGAGCCTGGCAAATGCCGGCCGGAAAACCGGTACGCAGCCGACTCACGAATTGGCGGCATACGCCGGTACGTACGAACATCCTGCATACGGACAGGTTGAAATTGAGCTGATCGAAGGGCAGCTCGTGGCAACTTATTATGACGCCACGATTCCGCTTGAGCATTGGCACTACAATCAGTTCAAAGGGATGCTCGATGAAGTCATCGCGATGGAAATCCCCTTCTTGTTTGATATCGATATCAATGGGGAAATTGCTGGGGTCCGCATCGGCTTTGAAATCATGGTCGACCCGATTCCTTTCGTTCGACGGGCGGACAGCCAATGGCTGGAACCGGCTTATTTGAATCAATTCGTCGGTGAATATGAGATCTTGGGGCAAGTGATCGACGTCAGCTTGCGAGGCGAGACGCTGATCATGACGATTCCGGGTCAGCCGCCGTATCGACTGGAACCTGTGCGGGAAGGATATTTCGCCTTCGCGGACTACGTCGGGTTTGCGGTGGATTTTGTATTCGATGCTGAAGGGCGAGTCAGCCGTGCGATACTCATTCAGCCGCACGGCAATGTGGAGTTGGTACGCAAGCCGTCTCACGACGCATAGGCGCTGCAAGTTCGATTGAGGGTCTGCTCCTATTTTGGGGCAGACCCTCAAATCCGATTCGGCGCATAGGAATTGGAGCGCCGTTGTCAAATTATTTAATTCCGTTGGAAGTGGAGGTGGAAAATACACTCAGGGTGAGACAAGGGGAGTGGGATGCGGTGTTGAGCACAAGCCGGCCGCGCCCGGATTCCGAGGATACGGAATATATCAAACGGCGGGCAACAGACATCCTCACGCGACTGCGTACCATAACGAGGATTTATATCGCGGTCTTATTCTGGCTGTTGGCGCTCAATGTGAGCGCGATATTTTTTTCTAATCTAAATTACACGTACGCCACGGAGTATTTCATTTATTATTCCGGCTTGGTGCTGCTCAACGTTGTCGTCGGCATCATCGCCAAGCTGGCCAGGTGGCGGTTTCGCCTTGCGCCTCGGGTCGTTTACTGCATCAATGTGACTTACATTTTCATCACGCTGGTGTTGTCAGCGTTCATTTCGCTGGTCGATTTGACGAATTCAGGGCACGCAACGGCCTTTTTTGTAAGCCTGTTTATTTGTTCGTCTTTTTTGCTCACATCCAGCGGGGAAATTTTGCTGGCGATCCTTTTGCCCACCGGAATTCTTTTGTTCGGTTTGGCGTTCTCCGTCGATTCACGTGAACTTCTCGTGAAATTTTACCAAGAGGTTGCGGCATACATCCCCATTGCCTTTGCCATTTCGCGCGTGCACTACAAGGCTCACTACGAGAATTATCAAAAAGGCGTGCGGCTCGAACAAGAAATCGCCACGAACAAAATGCTGAATCGGCGCTTAAAGCGTGCCAATCGGCGGCTGGAAGAGCTCGCATTGATTGATGAATTGACCGGTTTGGCCAACCGCCGGGGCTTATCGGTTTATATTGACAATCTCCTGCGCGAAAAAGGCGGCAACTTTTTGTTCGCGGTCATCATGCTCGATATCGACCACTTTAAAGACTACAACGATTACTACGGACACAGCTCGGGTGACGAAGTTTTGGTGGAAGTGGCCCGGGTGCTCCGGGAAGTTGCCAACCAAACGGAAGGGTTTGTCTGTCGTTGGGGGGGCGAGGAATTTTTATACGTTACGACGGGGAAAAATCGCGAAGGCATTCTCGACATCTGTAAGTTCATTGACGACAAAATCGTGCAAGAGAAAATCGCCCATCCCCTATCGCCTATTTCAGAGTATATCTCGCTGAGCCAGGGGGCGAGTTCTGCGCTGGTCAAAAGCCGGTCCGAAATCCTCGGGGTGATTCAGCAGGCCGACCGTGCGCTGTACAAGGTGAAGCGAAGCGGACGGAACAACTACATCTACATACCTTACCTCGGCGAAAGTACAGGATAGGCAAAGCGTCAAAGAACGGTTGGCCGCCTAAAAGAGGCTGTTCGTCGTGTTGAAATCGACGGCGGACACTTGAGGAGCATGACGCAGAACAGTGTAATACAACCGCGCTTGTTCCTCGGGAACCTCGATGAGAGCGAGTTCCAATGGCGCGACGAATTGACGAACCGACACGTTGAAGATGAGAGCAAACTCTTGCAGCAGCTTGTCATCCGGCTGCTTGAATCGAACGATGAGTGTGTTGGGGTCGTGCGCTGCGAAATGATCGGCCGGCTCGGCGGCGATGTGCTGATGCAAAGCTCGCACACGTTGGCGCAGGGCGGGGTCGGTCAGGCGTGTGTAGGGAAGCGTCTCGAACAACAGACCATACGATTCGTATTGGTGCTTGGGAACGGCAAAGCGGGCGACGGGCGGCTGAAACGAAAGCAGGCGCGCTCCCGTGTACTCACTGACCAGCTTGGGCGATACGGCATCCGAACAAAACACCACCTTGATGGTGACCCATTCATTCCGTGCAGCTTGAGCCGGAGTGAGCATGAAGATACCTCCCAGCAGAACCATGCTTGCGGTGAGCAGCGATTGGGCGACTACGCGGCGCATCATGGTCATCACCTTTCGACGGGATGCGAAGTGAAACGGTGCCCTCGACATGAGGGCACCGTTTCACTGTCGATTATGGAATGTCCAGCTGCACGATGATTTCCGTCGTTTCTCGCGGTTCGATAGTGATATCCTCGACGGTCTTGAGATAGTGGACGCCGTGGAAGAACGGATCCAGACGGGCGGTCAGCTGGTATCCGCCGCCGGGTTCCAAGTCATGGAAATAGGCGGTCCCCTCGTAGCCGGATACATAGCCGCCCGTTCTAACGTTGCTGACGAATTGCCCATTTCGGTACAAGACGACGTCGGCATCGGGAATCGGCCGGCTGAGTGAGTCGTTCAGTACGATCTTGAGCGAGCCACGGTCTGATGCAACGTCTTCAATTCCTAAGGCGCGTGCTACGTTGACCCTGCCATATCCCATCTCCCGTGTAAAGCCGTTTGGAGAATCGGCGGTTCGTTCGAGCAGATGTTTTACATCGGCAGGGGAAATCCCCGGATACGCCTGACGAATCAGCGCCACAGCACCCGCTACATGAGGAGCGGCCATGGAAGTGCCGCTCAGTCTGTCATAACCGCCCCCGGGTACGGTGGAGTATACAAGGTATCCCGGAGCACCTACCGAAATGTAGCGTCCCGAGTTCGAAAAATAAGTCGGTTCATCGTGGGCATTGGTGGCAGCAACTGCGATCACGCCGCTCTGCGCTGCCGGATACGCAAGATATTGTTTGAAGTCGTTGCCTGCGGCGGCTACGATGACGACGTTTCTCTCAAGGGCGAAATTGATGGCGTCTTGTTGCAACTGGGAGTAAATGGGACCGCCTAAGCTCATGTTAATGACATCGGCAGGCTGCGTACCGAGCCCCGGAACCAAGGTCGGTTCTGCAGCGATGAGAATGGCCAGGGCAATGGAGTAGCTAGACCCTTGACCGTTATCGTCAAGCGCTTTCAACGGCAAGATTTTCGCTTCTGGGGCGATCCCTGCTATGCCGATGCCGTTGTTGGCGATGGCGGCGGCAATGCCGGCGACGTGTGTCCCGTGCCCATTGAAGTCGGTTGTGTTGTAGTTGCTCAGAAGGGTGTTAAAACCGAGCAGGACGTTGCCGGCTAAATCGGGGTGAAACGCATCAACCCCCGTATCGATGACCGCGATGATGGTGCCGCGTCCGGTGATGCCTTGTGTCCATGCGGCCGGTGCCTGCAGGCGCTGGGGCCCGTATTGGTACACGGCAAAATCAGGGTCGTTCGGAACCGGCGTTTCGAACAGCGCGTATTCGGTGTAATTCGGCTCAGTGTAGCGTACGCCGGGGTGGCCGCTCAATGCACGCATGGCGTCGGTAACCGAGCCTTCGTTCAGGCGCAGGAGAACCGCATGAATCGGCTCCAGTACATCAAGGACATCCGCATCGATGACCTGCAAGATGCCGGAAAGATCGGTTCCCGGTTGAACACCGACGATGAGTTCAGACGGCACGTGGCCCGGCAGTTCCGCGTCGGTTCGCGGAATGGTGCGCTTCGGCGGTTCAAGATCGCCTCCGGGCATGACATTGCCGTTGTTCGGGAGGCTGATCCCCGTGACGCCGAGGCAGCCGCTCAGTGCGAGCGCCAAAATCAGGGGTGTCAGCAGCGCTTGGATTCGTTTGAAACTGCGCAATCGAGTTCACTCCTTTAAGATTCAGTTGGATTCGTAAGCAGTGACGAAGCTAAATTCGCCGTTGATTGAACCGCCGTTGATGTAATCGTCGATTTCTTCGATGTAGCGCCCTTCTCGGGCAAACGATTGCGCTAAGGACCGTCTTCCGTACTGCGTGTACGCATATGCGTGGTAGATGTCCCATCTGTAATACGTGCCGGGCTTGAGGTCTTGAAGAGCAAACCCGTCATAGTTGTAACGGACGGATGTAATATCCTCATCTCCGAATACCCATACGTAGAGTTCGCTCGCCGGAGCCGTTGCACCGCGGACATATCCATAGAACACTTGATGTGCACCGACTCCGTTGTGCTCCCACTCAAACGTCGGGGTGAGCGGTACACCCACCGCGTCGTCGGCCGGAGCCACAAGCCGGACTTCGAACCTCCCGAGCGGCGTTACGGAGATCGGCGTGCTGAATTCGCCCAGTTCGCCGTTCGGGCCGATGCCGCGAATGCGATAAAACGTTTCGACGTTAGGCTGCAAAGCAGGGCTGTAATCGTCGAATCGGGGCCCTGTACTCGGCGTGAAAGCGTAATCCGGCAGTTTGGCGATGGTTTCCCATGGACCGTCGGCACTCCAGGCACGTTGGATTTCGTAGGCTACCGCGTTTGGCGCCGGAGTCCATCGAACGGTAATCTGCATGGTCGCGTCAGCTCTACCGCTTGCAAGGTCGATGAGCGTACCGTCATGGAGACGCAGTTGGTTCGGATGGTCCGACAGCAAACCGTTTTGATGGAGTTCGGCTCTTTGCAGCCGGAAGAGATGGAGTTCCATTCCGTAGGTGACGGCGTGGAGTGAAACGTCTACAACCCGCGGAATAAAGAGTTCTTCAGCGTCGTCCTCCGGGGCGATTTCAAGCGGAATGCGGACTTCTGCCCAGTAGTATTGAATGTCGTATGTATCGATGATCAGCACGTTGTTTCCGGCAGGGTGGTCGGCCGGATCGATGAAGAAACTGAAGCTGTTTGTCGTCCTGATCAGCAGCGGGCGATTAGGGTCTTTATAACCGAGCCAGACGCGTACGACGTCGATGGGATGTTCCGCATCCACGTTGATGGTGACGACTACGGGTTCGTCGATGACATCGCCCGGCTCAACACCCGTTACGGAAATGACGGGTGCCACGGCATCCTTGGTCGGATCGAATATCGTCGGCAGCATGATATCGGCGGTGACGGGGTGATTGTTTTCAACGACGACACGCTGCGCACGACCTTCCGCGTGGTTAGGTTTCGTGGCCACGATGTCATAATGCCCGTCAGGCAAGTAGAGGCGATAGACACCGTGTGCATCGGTCGTTGTCGACGCAACTTCAATTTGGGTGCCGGCTTCGTAGGCGACGATGGTGGCGCCTTCAATCGGACCGCCTCCCCGCATATGGCTGACGAATCCCGTTACAGACGGTTTGCCCAGATCAATGTGAACAACAGATTGTTTTCCTTTCTGAACGAGGACGGTGTGAACCTTTTCGCCGATACCGGGAAATTCAACGCGAATGGTGTGGACACCCGTGGGGATGTTTTCGAGCACGACCGGCGTCACTTTGCCGGTATCTTCTCCATTTAAATATACTTTGCCGTTTGGCGGATCCGACGTTACGGAAATGCTGCCGGTTCCGGCAAACGGATGCGCGAAACAGCCACCCAAAACAAGTGTCAAAAGTACGAACGGCACGAATAATCGATGCCTTTTCATGGCTTATCTCTCCTTGATGTAGAATGGAATCTTCGCGCAAAGTGCCGCTTAATATTTTGCCTTTTTGGCATTAACCACATTTTAGCACGTCGCTTTTGCTGTCGTCACGTGAGGAAACCCCTAAAACCGCTTTTGCTTCACCTTCCATTTACGCATTTGAAACATTAAGTTTATATGCCCATTCTGCCGATGAAACAAGTAAGCGTAGGGCATCGGGGGCGGTAGCTATAGAGAACATTCAGCAAGTTGCGGTGGATGCGGATATCACACCAAGCCAAGCGGAGCGTCCACAGCTCGTTTTGGATATAGGAACGCATAAAGTGCTGGGCTTGGCCATTCACGCGCGCGAAAACGAGATCCATGTACTCGCGTCATGCATGATGCCGCACCCGGCGCGGGCCATGCGGGACGGGCAGATTCACGACGTACCCGCCGTCGCCAAGACGCTGCGCAAAGTCGTCAGCGACTTGGAGACTGCGGTGAACGTGTCTTTTACAGAGGCTTACATTGCAGCGGCAGGCCGTGCTTTGCGGACCGCGCGTGGGAAGGCGAGCGAAACGTACCCTCATCCGGCGCTGTTTACCGAAGAAAGCCATCGGCTGCTCGAGTGGGAAGCGGTTGCGAACGCTCAAACCCGCCTTCTGGAAGCCTTGCCTGCGGAAGAACAGGCGCGGGGCTATTACTGCATCGCACACAGCCGGATCGGCAGCTGGCTGGACGGCGAGCCCATGGGTTCGCTGATCGGCCAGCGCGGCTGGGAGTTTACAATCGAAGTGTTGGCGACGTTTCTTCCCGGCACGGTGGTTGATTCGCTCGAAGCCGTTTTAACCGAAGCTGGGCTCGAAATGCGCGGATTGACGTTGGAACCCATTGCGGCGCTTGAAGCGGTAATGCCTCCGACGATGCGCCATCTCAACCTGACGCTTGTCGACATTGGCGCGGGCACTTCGGACATCGCATTCACCGGCGACGGCACTGTACGCGCCTTTGCCATGGTGCCTCAGGCGGGCGATGCGGTGACTGAGGCGGTTTCACGGGCGTTTCTGCTCGATTTTGCGGTGGCCGAACAGGTCAAGCGAGCAGTGGCATCAGGGGAAGTCGTGCGTGTGGAAAACGTCCTGGGGGAAGTCATTGAAGTCGATTCGCAGAGCCTTCGGCAAGCCATAGAGCCGACGACGAACGCTTTAGCCGATCGAATCGTCGAAGAGATGGCGGCCTGGTCGGCAGAAGCGCCGGAGGCGGTATTGTTGGTCGGCGGCGGGAGCATGACCCCCGGATTGGCCGAGTGCTTGGCCGAGCGGCTTGAATTGCCGTCCAATCGCGTCGCGGTGCGGGACCGCCGGGCGGTGCGAGGCGTCGTCGGCGAAGAAAAACTCGAAGGGCCGGATGCCGTGACGGCGCTTGGCATCGCACTGCGGTGTGCGCAAGGCGATACCATGCCTCCCGTCCGGGTGCGAGTGAACGGCAGACCGGTGTGCCTTTTCTTGCCGGATCGCTGCACCGTGCGTGAGGCTGCACGCATCGTCGGCATGCCGATGGAGGAAATCGTCGGACGGATGGGCCCGGGAATAACGATCACCGTCAACGGGGAAGTCGAAATCATTCCCGGCTCGAGAGGCAAGAGCTCGGAAGTGCGGGTAAACGGCATGCCCGCGTCCTTGGACACCAACTTGAACAATCTCGATGTGGTCGAGCTGACACCGCCTACGCCCGGTTCACCGCCGAAGCTCGCCGTGCGGGATATTGTTGCACGCTGGCTGGAGCGGCATGTCGGCGGCAACGAAACCGGACGGAGGCCGCGGGTACGCATCGCCGGCGAATGGCGGGACATGCCGGTATGGGTGCGGCGCAATGGCCGGCCCGCCCGCGAGGATGATGCCGTTCAAGACCGCGACGTGTACGAAATTCGGTTTCCGCGTACGGCCGCCGAGTTGCTGGAAGCCGCGGGGATCCCGGAGCCTTCCGTCATCCGCTGTTGGGTGAATGGACGGCCGGTGAGACTCCAAGCTGGCGGGAAGTGGTTTTGCAACGGTCATCCGGCGGGTTTGGCGGACGTTGTGCGCGACGGGGATGTGTGGGACTGGCGGAGCGGAGAACCGCCTACGGTCGCCGAGATGTTAAAGCAGCTGCCATTGGACGCCGAAGCGTCTGTCCGCATTGTACTCAACGGAGAGGCGGTATCGGTCCGGGTTCCGGCGGAAGTGCGCAGAAACGGCAACCAGGCAGCTTTGGATGAGCGCGTGCGTGACGGCGATCGCTTCCACGTTGCTCCCGCGGAGGCGCTTTCCCTTTATCAAATCCTGCCTTATGCCGGGGTGAATTGGGATCCAACCGCCGATTCACGTCGGCTGACACTTCTCGTTCGGGGCAAGCCGGCAGGCTTTACGACGCCTGTTTATGACGGTGACGAAGTGATCGTTCGTTATGAGTGAGCCTGGATCATTTCGATGCGAAAGGAGAGTCAACTTGAAAGGTTGGTTTCGAAGAAGGACTCCGGCAGCCAAGGCGTCCGAGGCCACGGAGGCGCCTGTGCCGACCGGCGTGGCCGAAAGTCAAAGCGAACAGCCGGATGCCGCTTCAACAGCGGTGGCAGCGGAAAAGGAACAAGCGATCCAAACTATGCTGGAAATGATGCGATCCCTGGAAGCGGGGGATTTCCAGGAGGCGAGGGAAGCAGCGGAAAAACTGCCCGAAGAGCT
This sequence comes from uncultured bacterium, assembly GCA_937983075.1. Taxonomy (GTDB): domain Bacteria; phylum Bacillota; class Limnochordia; order DTU080; family JAAYLA01; genus CALKAQ01. The sequence goes on from CALKAQ010000177.1 coordinate 36,189, forward strand.
GAAAAGGCCTTGTATCCGATTCATCGACACTTGGAACCAGCAATTGGTTGAGCTGCAGAAAGCGATTTCGGCGGCGGTGGAACACGGGGCTCGGCCGTTGTTGGCCTCCGACCGCCTGGCTGAAGAAACTCGTCGTCAGACCGAGCAGGTAGAGCAGCTCGCAGCAGTGTCCGAGGAAATTTCCGCTTCGATTCACGAGGTTTCGGGCCGGGTTGAGCAAGTGTCGAGCGCCGCCAAGGCAGCGATGGATCAGGTGCGCTTCGGAAGCGAGCGCATTGTGGGCGCGCTGGAGGGCATGATCGAAACCGGCGAAGCGGTCAACAAGCTCCGGGAGCATGTAGCTGCGTTGGGCGAAACGGTCCAGCCGATTGAAAACGTCATGAATCTGATCCGTGAAATCGCCGATCAAACGAATTTGCTCGCACTCAACGCGGCGATTGAAGCAGCCCGGGCCGGAGAGCACGGACGCGGCTTTGCCGTTGTGGCCGAGGAAGTGAGGCGGCTCGCTGAAAGGACGAACCAGTCGGTGCAAGAAGTGCAGGAACGCATTGCCGTCATTCGCGTAGGTACTGCTCAAGTCTCCGAAGTGATGCAGCAGGTCGGCAATCGCATGGCGGAAGGCGTCGCATTGGCCAAGGAAGGGCAGCAGGCGTTGGACGGCATCGGCGAGGCGATCAACAAGGCGATTCAGCCCATCCAAGAAATTGCGTTGTCTTCGGAGGAACAGTCGCGTGCAGTCAGCCAAACCGCCGGCAGCACGCTGGAGATCGCCAGCGCGGCGGAAAGCGTGGAAGAAGCGGCCAGCCAGCTGGCGGTCATGGTGTCGGATTTGCAGGACGTCTTGCGGACTGTGCGGCAAGGCGGGGCCAACATGACGCTCATGCTGCAAGACGCCGATCTCATTGCGATGGCACGGGCCGACCACGTCCTCTGGGTCCAGCGGCTGCGTGCGATGCTGCTGGGACGGGAACGGCTGCACGAATCGGAGGTCAACGATCACACCCAATGCCGACTGGGGCGTTGGTACTACGGCAAAGGAAGAGAAACCTACGGTCATCTTGAGAATTTCCGCGCGTTGGAAGAGCCGCATCGGCAAATCCATGCTGCGGCGAGCCGAGCGGTTCAGGCGTGGAACGATGGCCGGCGGAAAGAGGCGCAGCAGCTGCAGCAGGAAGTCATTGGGCTTTCGAGCCAAATTGTGGAGCTGCTGCACAAGCTGGAGGAAGACGTCGTCCGCCATGCGGGCGGTTTACGCTTGCGATAAAGGAAACCCCCACGGTGCGAACAAACGAGCATCGAAAAACTAAACTTTTTGTCGAAATTTGTCGATCCATGAGTAGAACACCTGCCATATCGGGGGAAAAAGGTAGTGGGGGTTGCAAATGAAAAAGCGTTTGATTTTCGGACTTGAGGCTCGTTTGTTTGCACTCATTTTTCTTGTCGCGTCCTTTATCTCGCTCGGTGTAGCCGTATATATTTATGACCAAGAAAAAGATTTGACCGAACAGGCGCTTGCCGATGAACTGTTGCGAGCTGCGCACGTTTTTGCCGCCTCGCTGAATCCGGACGATGTCGCCCAGCTGCCGTACGAGGCGCCCAATTCATCGTTGGTTCAGCAATATCGTAATTTGGCGCAGCGCATCGTCGACGAAGCGGGTGTTGTTTACGCGTTACCTGTTCCCCGTCTGGAACAGGCCGTTGTCGTTTTGGCGTCGTCAGCAATGATTTGGTCACCGGAGATGTTTATGCGTACAGTGAGACGTTTGCGGCAGAGGCCTGGGAAGCGGTCTTGTCGGGTGAAGCCGCGGTGTCGCCTATTTTCAGGGATGAGTACGGCGAATGGATGTCCGCACTCGACCCATACGGGATGCCGGCGGACGCGTGGTTGCCCTGGCCGGTGTTGACTTCGAAGCGTCTCACGTCCGCAAAGCTTTGCAGGAGCAGATGCGCCAAGTATGGCTTCTTGGCGTATCCATGGTTGTCGTTTGGTTGATCGTTGCGCTGGTGATCTCACGCACCATCGTACGTCCAGTGACCAACGCGCTCGGGCGGTTCGGTGTTTTAGTGGAGCGTGTCGCCGATGGCGACTTGACCATGGACGAGCTGCCTGTACGTTCGTCGGACGAAGTCGGACGCCTCTCACGGGCGTTCAACGAAATGGTCGGCCGACTGCGGGAATTGATGCGGAGCGTCACCGCATCGTCCAATGCCGTACTGGCTGCCGCCGAAGAATTGAGCAGCGCTTCGGAGCAAGCGGCTGAAGGCGCCAAGCAAGCTGCCGACGCGGTTGCACAAATGGCCACCGGAGCCCATCATCAATCAACGGTAGCCAGCGAAGTTCAGGACACCATGCAACAACTGCAGGCAGTCATTGCGCAAATTGCGGCAGGAGCCGAGCGTACGGCGGGGGAAGTCCAGCAATCGGCGGAGCTCATGGATACGATGATGGCAGATATCGCTCTCGTGGCCGACCAAGCGATTGCGGTCACCGAAGGTGCGGTTCAGGCGGCCGAGAGTGCTCGCAATGGCCGCGTGACGATGCAGCAGACTGTGGAAGGCATGGAGCGCATTCGCGAAGCCGTGGACCATACCGCCGCACAAATGCGCGATTTGGCGCAGCTGTCCACCCAAATTGGCGAGATCAACCAACTCATTTCGGAAATTGCCGAGCAGACCAATTTGCTCGCGTTGAACGCCGCCATCGAAGCCGCACGTGCCGGTGAGCATGGCCGTGGGTTTGCGGTTGTCGCCGAAGAAGTTCGTCGATTGGCAGAGCGTTCCGCCGCTTCGGCGAACGAAATCGACGAACTGATTCGCAACACGCAAAACCGCACCGCGGATGCGGTTCAAGCGATGGAATCCGGATTGAAAGAAGTGGCAAACGGTGCTCAACTGGCGCACGACGCTGATAGAGCGCTGGCCGACATTTTGCAGCTCGTTGAAAACGCGGTCAATGGCATTCAGCAAATCTCGACGGCATCGGCACAGCTGAGATCCGGCGCCGAACGAGTCGCTGCCGCTTTTAACGAAGTCGCCACCGTGACCGAACAAAACACGGCGGCAACCGAGGAAATGGCCGCCAGGGCAAGCATGGTCGACGATCATGTCGATCGGCTGACGGCGCTGTCCCACGATAACGCCTCGGCAGCCGAAGAAGGCTCGGCATCCGTTGAAGAGTTGACTGCAATGGCTGCACAAGTTTCCGATTCAGCGGAAGAACTCACTCGCATTGCCAGCAGCTTGCGTGAGCAAGTACAGCGGTTTCGTGTTTGATGCTGAAGCGCGGCGTCGGTGCAAGGTGCCGCGCTTTTGCTATAACGAATGCGGCGAAGGAAGGATGATCTATGGCGGAACGAGCACGGGTGGATCAATACGCCGCCCTTGTCCAGGCGTTGGAGTCCGTCGGGCTGAAAGCGGTCGGTTCGCATCAAGAGGAAGACTTTTTAGCGCATATGGCGGACACTTTGCGCCGGCAGGTCGGCTGCGACGTTGTCATCGTGCGCCTTTTGGAGCGGTACATTCAGACTCGGGTGGTCGCAACGGTCGACGCCGTTGACATACTCGCTCCGGATGAGCTGATGGAACCGTTCAGCGAAGACGATCAGCAGTCTTGGCTTTCGCTCAAAGATGGAACGTTTTGCACCGATATTCGGAACAGTCCCCATATCAAACCCGCGTTCCGCCGTCACGCTCTCCGCCTCGGAATTCAATCCGGCTTTACGGCGCCGCTCATTCGTGACCACGAAATCTGCGGACAAATCGTGTTCGGGTGGAAGTACGTTCCCGAGCTCGATACGGCCACACGCACATGGCTGCGCAAACTAAGCGACTACGCTTGCCTGATGACTACCGTGTTTTACTTGCGAAAGGCAGCGGAATGCGATGCGCTCACAGGACTTCTGAACCGCTCCGGGCTCTGCCGGCGCTGGGAAGTTTGTCAACGAGCGCCGCAGGGGGTGCTGCTATATGCGGATGTGGACGGCTTGCAATCGCTGACGCATCAGAGAGGCCGCTTGGCGGCGGACGACTTGTTGCGCCAAACGGCTCAAGCCTTGCGGCGGGCTTGCGACTCGCGGGCGATTCTCAGCCGCTATGGCCGGGATGAGTTTGTCGTCGTCGTTCCGGGAATGGAGCGCCGTGACGCCAATCGACTGCATATGGCGATCATGCGGGAATTTCGAGCTCTGGCGGCGCGTTCGCACGGGTTGTCGCTCGGACTGACCATCGGTATGGCAGCGTGGCCCGAAGACGGCATGGGGTTCAACAATCTCATCGAACGAGCCGACCGTCGTATGTACGAGAAAAAATGGCGTCGAATCGCTTCGTATCTTACACGGCGGGCGGATCGCACCGGATGGCTGCCCGAAGGACTGGTCAGGAGCTGGCTGGCGGAATCGCCGGACGGCGTCATTGTGACTGATCCCGACCAAAAAGTGATTTACATCAACCCGGCATACCGACGGATGACGGGTTACGCGCTGGAAGAGTGGCTCGGGAAACGTCCTTCGCTCGTTGCGTCAGGCAAGACCCCTGCAGAAGTATATGAAGAAATGTGGTACCATCTTCAGCTTGAAGGCGCCTGGGTCGGTCGGGTGATCAATCGCCGTCGCTCGGGTGAAGAGTGGACTTCTTATTTGAGCATCACTCGCCTGGTGGACGATAAAGGCACCGTCGTAGGCTACATGGGCATAGCGAGAGAAATCACGGGATGAGCATCGAAACCCGTTTCCCTAGAGGAGAAGTGTACGGCAGATGAGTTTGCGGTGGAAGCTGGCACTTACTGTATTTGGGATAGTTGCAGTTTTGGTGGTCGGGATCGCCTTCATCGTCCAGAAGGGACAGAGCGATCTGATGGAATCAATTCTCAAGGATCGAATGCGAGCATCCTTAAATGCTGTGCAAGCCGCACTCCGCAATAAGGCTGGTCAGGCGTTGGCTGTCGCCATGACTGCGGCGAACATGCCCGAAGTCGTGCAGGCTGCGTTGGAACAAGATCGTATACGGGCGGCGGATCAACTGGTGCCAATTTACCATGGATTAAAAGAGGAATTTGATTTGACAGTGCTTCACCTGCGAGTACCTCCGGATACCTCTTTCTTGCGAGCTCAAAACGTCGAGTTGTTTGGAGATGTGACGCAGAGGAAAGCCATTTTGGACACTGCAAGCAGCAGATCGCCTTTGATCGGTTTTGATCAAGCGGTATTCGGTATGGGGTTGCGGGGATGGTCTCCTGTCATCGATGGCGGTGAGGTCATTGGCACGCTGGAAGTCAACATGGAATTCAGTGAGCAGCTTCTCAACGAAATTGGTCAAGATCTAGGTCTCGAGCTTGCTTTATTCGGACGGGACGGCGGCGATTATCTCATGCAGGCAGCGACAAAAGACG
>CALKAQ010000178.1 GCA_937983075.1 uncultured bacterium
GTCGCCGCCGTCCACCAGCTCGTTGCCCTTGGCGTCTCGCAGCTGCACCGTGATGATCGCCGTCTCGTCGGTGGTGATAGACTCCGGGGCCGCCGTGATGGTGGATGTACCCGGATCCGCCGCGCCCGGCAGCACGATGAGGGTCACCTGGGACGCAATGATCTCGCCGTTTACGGTGCCCGTGATGGTCACAGAGCCCAACGTCTCCGGGTAGAACGTGGAGCTGTACGCACCGTTGCCCGCATACGTAACGGCCAGTTCCTCCCCATCCTGCGTGGACAGCGTCACGATGCCGCCGGGTTCGGTCAGCTCGTTGCCTTTGGCGTCCTTCAGCTGCACCGTGATGGCCGCCGTCTCGTCGGTGGTGAGGATCTCCGGCTCCGCCGTGATGGTGGATGTGTCCGGACTCGCTGCGCCCGGCGTAACATTCACCGTGGTCGTGGACCCCAGGGGCTGGCCGTTCACCGTCCCGCTGAACGTCACCGTGCCCGTCTTCTCCGGGATGAACGTGGCCGTGTACACGCCGTCGGCGAACTCCACAGCCAACTGCTCCTCGCCGTCGACGAACACCTCAACCGTGTCGTCTCCAGTGGCCCGTGCGTTGCCGTGCCGATCCTTGAGTTGCACGGTCACCACCGCGCTGTCGTCGGTGGTAATCGCCGTCGGGCTTGCCGTGATGGTCGACCGGTCCACATCAGCTGCGCCCACCGCTACCACGACGACAGCTGTGTTCCCGATCTCGGCGCCCTCCACCGTGCCGCGAATGATGGCCCTGCCCGGCCGGGTCGCGCTGAACACGGCTTGGTACGTGCCGTCGTCTTGGAGTTCCGGCTCCGTGATCTGACCGAAATCGAAATCGGTCTCCAGGCGCACCTCGTACGCGCCGCCGAATATGTTGTGGCCGTCCTCGTCTTTGAGCTGTACCGTGACAACGGCCGTCTCATCGGTCGTGATGGCGTCCGGTTCGACCGCAATGGTAGTCTGTCCGGGGTCGGGCTCGGGCGTCGACAGCCAGATCACGTCGCTGGTGGCCGGCGTCAGGCCGCCGGCCGTCGCGCGCAGTACGTGGGGCCCGCCCGCATCCAAGACCAGTTCGTTGAAGACCACCAGCCCGTCCGGCCCGGTTGTTCCCCGGGTGTTCCCCGACAGCGTGCCCGAACCCGACTCCACCGCCAGCTCGACGGTGATCCCGGACGCGCCGACGCCCTCGGCGTCCTGCGCCCTTACCACCACGGGCGGATCCAGCACTTGACCCGGCACGCCGGTTTCGGGCTGCTGCACGAAGCTCAGGACGGCGGGTACGACTTGATACTCAAAAGCGCCCATGTCGACACGACCGTTGGAAATACGACTCTCGCCCCGCTGATCCGTACTCGAGCTCACCCATGCATTCGCGCCCGCGTCAATAGCCGGGCTGGACGGAAGCAACGCTCGCGTCAGCGTCGGGCCGCCGTAATCGGCCAGCACGTCCAACTGCGGGTCTAGTCCGATGATGTTGCCGTTCACGCCGTGCCACAGCAAAAGCGCGTTGGCTGATTCCGCATCCATGATTAACGTGTGATCTACGTTGGCGGCCCATTCAAACACGGAGCCTAAATCGGCTGCCACGCGTGTGTTGCCCGGCTCGTCGGGCCGATAGTTGGCAAAATTGTACGCCAAAATCGAGTTGCGCAGCTGGACGCCCTCGGAGAAAATGTGAATCCCCGCGCCGGCCCGTGGGTCTGTTGTCGTCAAGAAGTTGTTCGTGACCGTCGTGTTGACGATCAACAGTGCACCCGCGTCCAGCCCGGCGCCGAAAGTCCCGGCCGTGTTTCCGTCAATCGTCGAGTCGCTCACCGTTCCCAGGTACATCCGGCCGCCGCCGCCGTTTTCGCCAGCTTTGTTGCCGGTAATCAATGTCCTCTCGATGACAACAGGCGAGTGGTTGTAAATGCCGCCACCCATCCCGCTTGCTTCGTTTCCTTCGATGACCGAGTCCCGAACCGTCGTCGGGTCCCACGTGACGGAGTAGATGCCTCCCCCGGCAGCCGCTTTGTTGCCCCGAATGACCGAATTTTCGATAGTTAGGTGGCCGCCGGAGTCATTCTGAACGACCGCGATCCCGCCGCCCCTGCTGTCGGGTCCTCGTGCTTCATTGCCTTCGATCGTCGTATTCCGAATTGTCACTTTCGTCGTGGAGCTCGTCGTCTGAACAATGTTAATGCCGGCGCCATGAGGCCTGGTAGGATCCGACGCGATGTTGCCTTGAATGACCGAGTCTTCGATGATAACCTCGCCGCCGGCCAAGTGCAGCCCACCGCCCGAAGGGGCTTCATTGGCGGAGATGACCACGTTGCTAAGCTCCAACCTGGCTGCCGGAGTGGTCGGGGACCAGTCGATGGCCCCACCGGCTCCGAACTCGGGGCGAACGAAGCCGTGTACGATGGATAAATCCTGAATGCGAACGGTTATCGGCTCCCAGGTGATTACCTTCAGCACGGTCTTGCCCCGGCCGCTGCTGTACCGACCGCCGTCAATGATAGTCTTGTCCGGACCTTCTCCCTTGATCGTGACCGAGCCCCAGATAATAAGATCCGAGCCCGCGTCAATATGAAACCTTCCCGCCGGCAGATGAATCGTAGATGGTGAATACATGCCAGCCCATGTCAGTGCAGCGCGGAGGCTGCACGTTGTGTTGTTCGGATCTTTGCAGACACTCTCGTCCGCCATCGTCCACGGGTCGGCCTCGGACCCAACGTAAAAATCCGCAGCCCCTGCCGGCGCCGCCATTCCGAAAGTAACGGCCAGCAACACGAAAGCCATCACAAAAAGCGGAGGCGCCGCGTGCCGTCCCCGCCGGGTGTACTCATTCATCGTGGGTCATCCTTCCTGCTTGCGCTGGCGTACGCCGACGGCCAGGTTGTCCACGACAATGTTGTCTATTTCTACGCCGGCCCAGAAGATCGAAACGCCGGCGGCCGCTTCCATATCCGTAGACGGCGAAGACGTATAGTTGTTCGTGACCGTGACATTGCGAACGTACAAGTTATCGGCGACGCGCAGCCCTGCACCGTATCCGCCGGCTATGTTGCCGTCGACCGTTGAATTGACGATGAGACCTCCCTTAAGCATGTAGGCCCCGCCGCCGTCCTCCCCGGCGACATTGCCGTGGATCAGCGACTGAAGGATGTCGACACCATGTTGGGTCCAGATTCCGCCTCCCCGCCAGGTCGCCTCGTTGTCCTCGATGACCGAGCGCAGGATGACCGGCCTGCCAACGTCGTCCATATACATGCCGCCGCCGGTCTCGGCTTGGTTGTCCCGGATGACGGAGTCCTCGATGAGCACCTGGCCGCCGGCCAGGTACAAGCCGCCGTCGATGATGGTCCGGTCCGGGCCGGCACCTTTGATGATCACCGAACCCTCGATGAACACCGGGGAGTCGATCGTGAGGAAAAATTCTCCTTCAGGAACGTGGACGATACCCGGGGACCCGTGCTCCAGCGAATACCCTTCCGCGTAGAAGATCGCATGCCTCAGGCCGCACGTCGTGTTGGCGGGATCCTTGCATTGGGGTTCGGGAACCCAGTCTTCGGTGGATACGCCGACGTAATACTCCTGGGCCGCGACCGGGGCTCCGCCGGCGGCGAAAGCGGCCGCCACGACGACAGCAAGAAAAACAAACAACGTCGACAGCCGGCGCTGTCCACGCTCCGTGAACTCGATCAAGGTCCCGTCATCCTCCCCGCAGCAAGGCCGAGGCATGTCCTTGCCCTCGTTCCCGGCCGCGACCCCCACCCTCGGGCGCGGCAGTCCTTCAATGGGTGGATCTTACAGCGTCCGACGGGCCCGTTTCTTCGGGTGAATCCCTGATTTTTCCGGTGGACCACCGGGGAAATCCCCTAGGAGAAAGGACTAAGGACTGAACGGCGGCACCGTTCTTGGCGCTCACGGCGCGAACGTCAGTGGCGGGGAAACCTGCTTTGCTCCAAATACTTGAGAACCGCGAGGACTCGGGGCTGAAACTGCGAAGACTCGGGAATCTGCAGGGCCCGGTAGACGGCCTGAAGATGGTGCTCGGCCGTTTTCGGCGAAATGGAGAGAATCTCCGCAATCGCGGTGTTGGTGTACCCTTGTGCGATGAGCTGCAAAATTTCCAGCTGGCGCGGCGTCAGCGCCGCCAGCTCCGTCGCCTGCTTGGGGCGGGCATCGGTCACCAGCTGTCCGTCCAGGATGACGAAGCCCGAGGCGGTGCCCTCGATGGCGCGGCGCAGCGCGTCCACGTTGCTGACCGTCTTTTTCTGCAAATAGGACCACGCGGACAGCCTTCCGTCGCGCAAAGACGACAAAAACGCCGGGTCGCAGTGGTTCGACAGCAGCACGATGCCCAGGCCGGGCAGCGCCCCGCGCAGCTCGAGACCGACGTCGATGCCCGTCATGTCTCCCGGGAGCTCGATGTCCAGCAGCGCGACCTGAGGCTGCAGGGCCGGCGCCGCGGCCAGGCACGATCGGGCATCCGCGAAGGTGCCGACGATGTCGAACTGGGGATACCAAGCCAGGGCTTTGACGAGAAGGTCCAGGTAAAGCGGCTCGTCCTCCAGCACGATGACGCGGAGACGTTGTTCGGCGGGCGGATGAGACATGTCGGTCCCCCTCTTCGGCCGGCTTGCTCCTACGTTCTTACAACGCCGGCCGGCGATCACCTTCACGTTTTTCCAGGAAAACTGCGCTGATCCGGCGGGATCGGGAACTCCCGCGTCGAAAGAGTAGAATGTTTCCACATCCCCGGGGGCGTGTTGGCGTGCGACGGCGTCGGGACAGTTTCATCACGGCTCGCATGCTGAGCTTGGCGCTGGCCGTCATTCTCGTTTGCATTGCGGCCGGAGCGGTCCGAGCGGCTCCGGCGGCGGAAGCCGGAGTACTGGACCTCTCGTCCTGGAGTTTTGAGCGGGACGGATCGGTCCCGCTCACCGGCCAGTGGGAGCTGTACTGGGGCCGCCTCGTCGATCCGGCCGCGTTGGCGGCGTCGCAGGAGCCTTCGCCCCACCTGGTGCACGTGCCCGGGAGCTGGAACGACCTGGCCGCGGCCCACGGGGAACCGGGCGGCGACGGATACGCCACGTACCGCCTGCGGACCCGCCTGCCCGAGGAAGCGTCCGGCGAAGAGATGGCCCTGCACATGCCCTGGGTTTTCACGTCGTACAGCCTGTGGGTGAACGGCCGGCCCGTGGCCGCCAACGGCCAAGTCGGCACCAACCCGGACGACGCGGTGCCGCAGTTTCTCCCGCTGACCGTCCCCATCGGCGTCCGTTCCGGCACCGCGGATGTCTTGGATATCGTCATCCACATCTCCAATTTCTCGCACCGCAACGGCGGCCTCTGGAACACGCCCGTTCTGGGAACGCACGCGCAGCTGGCCCGCACCGCCGTGGTGCGGCAGGCGCTGGCCGCGTCCGTCTCGGGCGCGGTGTTCCTCATGGCCGTATACCACCTGGTCATGTACTTCGTCGTCCGGCGCTGGCCGGAATGGCTGTTTCTCGGCCTGACCGCCTTCGTGACGGCCGTCCGGACGCTGGTCACCGGCGACCACGTGCTGGGCCAGATCGTGGGCGGGCTGCCCTGGGGCGTGGAAATCCGGGCGGAATACCTCACCGGCTATCTCTTCATGATTGCGTTTATGGCCCTCTTGCACGCCCTGTTCCCTCGGGACGTTTCGCGTCTCATCGTCCGCGGCAGCCAAGCGTACGGCGCGCTGGGCGTGCTGAGCACTCTGGCGGCGCCCCCGCGTGTCTCGTCACTCTTCATCCCGCTGTCCGTCTGGGTCTCCATGGCGCTCATCGTCTATTGCATTTTCGTGTTGCTCATCGCCTGGCGGCGCCGGCGGGACGGCGCCGGACCGATGGTGGCCGGCGGCGTCGTTCTGCTGCTGTGTCTTGCCCATGACGTGCTCCGCTCGAACCTGATCGGCTTCAACATCTACTTGCTGCCGCTGGGCATGAC
>CALKAQ010000179.1 GCA_937983075.1 uncultured bacterium
GATTAGCTTGTGTGACTGGAGTTCAGACGTGTGCTCTTCCGATCTTGCGGTGCGTCTTTTGGAAACGAGCCGTGTCGCTTCGGTCAACCAGAAGCGGTTCCATCGCGGCCATCCGCTGTTGCAGTCGGTTTAAAGCCGCTGTAAATTCATTTTGCTGCGCGGTCCCTAACGCTGCCCACGCCTGAGCCGTTTTCGCAACTGACGTCCCAACGAGTTTCGCAGCAATTGCTTCGGTGCACTCGATGAGAGGAACGATATCCGGATCGAATGCTCGCACATATTCGGCCACATTGCGAAGCATCGCGGCTATGGCTTGCCCACCATTCGGAGCGTCGATCCCCACAAAGCGAACGGGCTGCTCAAGCGTCGCATTCCACGTGCGCAGCCAATGTGCTGTCGCGGCCATCCCCCAGTCGGCCGCTGCCCGGCTCACTTCGGCGAGCGGACGCGGATCCGCCGGATTGGCCAGCCATTCCTGGAGGTCATCGCCTTCGCGGAGATCAAACTCGGCAGCAACGATACGAAAGCCAAGATGCTCACATAAAAACCGGGTGAGCCGCCGGCGCACTGTCCAAAACTCTTCGATAAAATGCGCCCCTTCTCCGAGGGCCACAACGCGGGCGTCGCCAATGACTTCGCGTAAAGGTTCCAAATCATCAAGCGAGGCATCCGGGTCAATCGTCGCCAACTCAATCACATGGTTGCGGACCCATTCGCCCGCAGTCAGGATTTCCGACATTTAGACGTCAAACACTCCCCAGCAAAGATGATTTCGGAGGCGTTGGTCATCCAGTACCAGCTCCCGAATCGCCTCCGGCAGCTGTTCACGCTGCCATTGGCACTCGCGGCGACCGGCAGCGTCCTCCTCACCTTTGGGAGCCGCTGCTCGCACAGCCTTGATCGCATAAGCTGCAGCACCGAGCTCATGTGCGGCAACGTGTGATACGAGTGCCGCCTGTGCGGCTGCATACGCCGCAAACCGCGGTGCGCCTTTGAGGTGTCTCGCTGCGGCGTTCGCAGGCGTCGCTGCACGAGATTCGGACATCTTGATCTCGCCACGCGCCCATGCTCGAGCTTCCTCAATCGCCAATCGCGGCCTCGGATCCTCAGGCCGCACCGCTTCGAAAAGATGCAGCACGTGCTCTGCGCAGTCCGCAGCCCAGAGCGCAAGAAGCCGGTGATGTTCGTCGGTCAGCAAACCTCCCCGGCGGATGGTAACCAGCCGGGGATCACGGACTTTCGGAAGAATCACCTTGGCATCCGCCTTCCCGTCGCAGCCTGAGGATACGGTTCCTTGCAAGCGCTCTTCCGCACGTCAGGCAACACTCTTCGCTGATTTCAGGTCATTTCCTCCAAAAAGAAATCCAACGACTCCACGCACAAGACCAACGATTATCGCCGGCAGGCTGCAAACCGCCAAGTGGGGCTGCCTTGACAGTCCGAACACCTTACACTACGCTGGAAATAGGACCAAAGTATCACACACAAACGAGCGAGCGAAACTATGCACGCACGTGTGATGCCAACCAGAAGGCTCGCAAATATCAGGAAAAGGATTTGATTGCCATCGCTGCAAACCCGCAAGACACAGTTCGTCTGACGATCGATGTGTGGGCGGACGTGGTGTGCCCGTGGTGCTACATCGGCGAATACCGCTTGAAAAAAGCTGTTGAGCAGTTTCCGCATGCCGATCGAATCGAGCTGAAGATCCACACGTTCCAGTTGGATCCCACCTTGACGAATGAAGTGCGGCCCACCACCGAATATTTGGCCGATAAATACAACGTCTCGGTCGAACAGGCCCGTGCGATGGACCAAAGCGCAGCCGAACAGGCGCAGAGCGAAGGTTTGCCGTATGCGCTCGACCGTCCCTTCAGCAGCACGTTTGACATGTTGCGCCTTGTGCATCTCGGCAACGAGTATGGCGTCGGCTGGGATTACATGTGGGCCATGCAAAAGGAACTGTTCGGCGGGAATCCCGATGTGTTTGAGCACAGCACCCTCATCCGCCTCGGCGAAGAGTTGGGCATCCCTGCTGAAAAGATCCGTGAAGTCCTGAGCACGGACCTCTACGCGGACGACGTGCGCTACGATCACAAAACCGCGGTTGAACTCGGCGCCAGGGGTGTTCCCTTCGCTGTGCTGGCAGACCGTGTCGGCATACCTGGTGCGACAACTACTGAACAATACGGGCAAATCATTGCCCGGGTTTGGGAGCAGATCAATGACTGAATCACGTGATCCCAACACTGGCGAAAAGAAAGCGGCGGCACCGCTGAAGCTCGAGTTCTTGGATGGCGACACCATGGGGTTCTGCGATGCGGAAACCGGAATATGCACGGTGCCGAATTCCGCCGGAAAGATGGATCAACAGCTTCTGCAAACAAAGCCTGAATCGGATCCCAACGCCCGCCACCGCAGTAAAGACAACTCCGGTTCGTCCGGAAGTTGACACGGTTCCTTGCTGAGCTGTGATGCGGTGCGCCGGGCGCACCTTTTTTATTTGTGAATTGCCATGACAACCCGCCTTTGTTATACTTTCCAGCGGTGATTGACATGCCGGTAGACGGACTCGTACTGTACTCTCTTTTGCAAGAAATCGAGCCGAGGCTGCGCAACGGCCGCGTGACAAAAATCTTTCAGCCATGGGCCAACGGTATCCTCATTCGCCTGCGCGGCATGGAAGGCGACGTGCGCCTTGTGCTTGCCGCGGACGCCTCGCTGCCTGCATGCCACATCACCACGCTGCAGCCGGAAAACCCACTGCAAGCGCCCGTGTTCGCCATGGTCCTGCGCAAACATTTAGAGCCCGCACGTCTGCTCCGCATCGAGCAAATGGGTCTGGATCGAGTGGTGCATTTCGTTTTCGAAGTGCACGAAGAAGGCGGCGGCCGCGGCGAACGCATACTGGCCCTCGAGCTGCTGGGCCAGCGGAGCAACCTCATCTTGATCGATGCAGCCTCCGGCACCATCATTGATGCCTTGCGACGCCACAAAGATCCTCGCTCCCGTGACATTCTACCGGGTGTCCCGTACGAAAGTCCTACACCGGCGAGTGCCCTCACCGATCCGTTGGCGTTGGACGGCGATGAGCTGCTGCGGCGCCTGCGGCTCGCTGCAGCGCCCATGAAATTGCACAAGCTGTTGATCGATCACTGCGACGGTATCGGTGCCTTCGCCGCCCAACAATTGCTGCAGCAAGCCGGCATCGATCCCGAAGCCCTTCGCGGCGACGTCGATTTCGACCAGCTGCAAACGTTGGTTGCCACAGTTGAGCAGTTGTTCGGTGCGATTCAACGTGCCGAAATCTCACCGGCTGTCTTTGCGGGCAAACACGGACCCGACTTCTGGCTGCTTCCCCCGGTTGATGCAGCGAACGCTACGCCGTTCCCAAGCCTCAACGACGCAGCTGACCACGTCTTCCGTTATATGGTGGAACGCCGTGCATTTGAAAAGCTGAGTGCGGAACTGCTTCGTGTCTTGCGTCGCCATCATGCTCGGTCCGCTCGCAAGCTGCAAGCTCGCAGGCAAGAGCAGCGCCAAGCGCAAAATGCCGAGCAGCTGCGCCACTGGGGCGACTTGCTCATGGTGAATTTGTACCAAATACAACCCGGTGCGACGGAAGCCGTCGTGTCCGACTACGCCGCAGAAGGCGCCGAAGTGCGGATCCCGCTCGATCGCTCTTTATCGCCGGCGGCCAACGCGCAGCGATACTACCAGCGATACCAGAAGCTGAAACGAGCTGCCGCGGAGTTGGAACGCCAAGTGGAAATGGCGGAAATGGAGCTGCAGTATTTAGAGGGTCTGATCAGCTCGATTGAGCTGTCGGAAGATCTCAATGCTCTCATGGAAATTCGTTTGGAGATGGAACGCCAAGGCCTGATCCAAAGCCTGACGGCCCAACACAAAGCTGACAGCCGGCGACGTCGGCCCATGCGTTCTGAACCGCTCAAGCTGCGTACGTCGGATGGGTCGATCGTATGGGTTGGCCGCAACAATCGGCAAAACGACTACCTCACCTTGCGGATGGCGAACCCGAACGATATTTGGCTGCACACGCAGAAAATTCCGGGTTCCCATGTCATTTTGCGACCGCCCAACGGCGCCAGCGAACCATCCGAGAGCGCCTTGTTGGAAGCAGCCGAGGCGGCAGCATACTATTCCCAAGCCCGCAACTCACGCAACGTGCCGGTTGACTTCACGCTGCGCAAATATGTGCGCAAGCCATCCGGAGCTCCTCCCGGCTTCGTCATCTACGACCACCACAAGACTTTGTATGTGACGCCGTCCGAAGAGAAAATTATGCGCATGCAACTGGCGGCCAATGAAGCAGTGGATGATGAGCAGGCGTAATGGCGCAGACACGCCACTGCGAATAAAACCAACTCTCTAGCACTATTTCGACAACCGCCCAAGTTTCTGGGATTAACACACTCGCCTCCGACGTCAATCCCAGTATTTTGGCCATATCACGCCGCAGCACACGAATAAGCCCAGGTTTTCTGCCTTATTCCAGCAACAAGCCCAGCTTTTCGGCACAATTTCGCCTCGCCCGCCAACACGCCTAAATTTCTGGGCCTAATTTGTAAACAAGACCAGTTTCCTGGCACTAATCCGACGTCAAATCCAGATTTCTGGCGCTAACGCTTCTCCCCCGGATAGGAAGCCCAACTTTCTGGGATTTCCATCCTTTAACCTGCAAATAAGGCCAACTTCCTGGTACTATTCCGACAACAAGCCCGAAATTCTAGGCTTGACGCGCACCGTCCCTCAACTAACCCCAAATTCCCGGGCTTAACGCATGCGGCCCAACCGCAACCCCAGCTTTCGGGCACTATCCGCAGCAACACCACTTGTTTCGGCCTTGCTGCACCGGCAGATACTCATATTCTTCGCATCGTCCCAGGAGTATCGCACATTGATTACAGCAAAAGAAGCGACCGTTCCCCACTCGCGGGAACGATCGCTCCGCAATTCTGTAAACCCCTTCGCTATCGAATAGGACGGCTCATCCCATCCACAACACCAGCACGTCCCCCATTGACCGCACCGGCACATCCGAAGCTAGGCAGTCGGCTTCGCTGCCAAGGCGCGGTGTGCAATATCGCGCCGATACACCATGCCTTCAAAACGGATGTCGCCGACGGCCTCGTAGGCACGGTCGACAGCGGATTGGATGTCGTCACCAAGTGCCACAACGCTGATGACCCGGCCGCCGCTCGTCACAATGTTGCCGTCGCGCTCCCGGGTGCCGCCGTGAAACAGCAGAACATCTTCACGGGCTGCGGCTTTGTCGAGCCCGTGAATCACATAGCCCGTTTCAAACGAACCCGGATACCCACCGGATGCAAGCACCACACAGACACACGGGCGCTCGTCCCAGACGAGCTCGATTTCATCCAAGCGTCCGTCCAAAGTTGCTTGAATCACTTCGAAGAGGTCGTTTTTCAGCCTCGGGATGACCGCTTGCGCTTCCGGATCCCCAAAACGGCAGTTGAACTCGACGACCTTCGGCCCTGCATCCGTGATCATCAAGCCGACGTACAAAACGCCTCGATAAGGCCGCCCCTCCGCACGCATCGCCTCGACCGTGGGACGCACGATCTCGTTTTCAATTTGCACCAAAAGTTCAGGTGTCACTACGGGTGCAGGCGAATACGCCCCCATGCCGCCGGTATTCGGTCCTTTGTCGCCTTCATAGATGGCTTTGTGATCTTGTGCCGGCACCATGGAAACAAAACGCTCTCCGTCGACAAAAGCCAGCAGGCTCGCCTCTTCGCCGACGAGGAACTCTTCGATGACCACCCGGTTGCCTGAGTCGCCGAAAATGCGGTCAACCATGATGCTCTGCACGGCCTGCTTGGCCTCATCGAGCGTCTGGCACACCAATGCGCCTTTGCCGGCTGCCAGACCGTCAGCCTTGACGACGACGGGAGCTCCCATCTTCTCCAAGACGGCCAGCGCCTCTTCCGGTGTAGAGCAGATGTGGTATGCCGCCGTCGGAATGCCGTACTTGCGCATGAGCTCCTTGGCGAACACTTTGCTCCCTTCGATTTCAGCCGCGGCTCGATTCGGGCCGAAGATGCGCAGACCGCGCCGTTCAAAAGCATCGACGATGCCGAGATTGAGCGGCCCTTCCGGTCCGACAACCGTCAAATCGATGCCGTTGGCTTCAGCCCACGCGGCCAGGCCTTCCGTGTCCGAGGCATCCATGTGTATGCATTCGGCCAGCGCGAGCATGCCCGGATTCGGATCCGTGCAATACAACTTCGTCACATGCGGGCTGCGGTGCAGCGCCCAAGCCATGGCGTGTTCGCGTCCGCCGCCGCCGACTACCAAAACTTTCATGTGCGAACCTCCTAGTGCTTAAAGTGCCGAATGCCGGTAAACACCATGGCGATTCCGGCTGCGTTGGCTGCATCGATGGAATCTTGGTCCCGCTTCGCCCCGCCCGGCTGCACGATGGCTCGAATGCCCGCCGCCGCGGCAGCCTTCACGACATCGTCGAAGGGGAAGAACGCATCCGAAGCGAGGATGGCACCTTTCGCCCGATCGCCGGCTTGCTCAATCGCCATGCGGGTCGGCAAAATGCGGTTCATCTGCCCGGCTCCGACACCGATGGTCATGCCGTCTTTGGCCAACACGATCGCATTCGACTTGACGTGCTTCACCACCCGCCAGCCGAACCAAAGGTCTTCCAACTCGGCGTCGGTCGGTGCAGTTTTGGTAACGACGCGCCACTGCTTCGGGTCTTCGACGATGTCGTCGATTTCCTGCACGAGCAAACCGCCCCGCACCCGCTTGATGTCCCACTGCTTCCGCCCGCTTTCGGCTTCCAACGGCCCGACGGCGAGCAAGCGAAGCGAAGGTTTCTGCTGCAAAATCTCCAACGCTTCGGCGCTGAAAGAAGGTGCAATGATCACTTCCAAAAAGGTCTTCGCCATTTCCTGCGCGGTTTCGGCGTCGACCTCTCGATTCAACGCGACGATCCCGCCGAAGATGGAAGTCGGATCGGCCTCGTACGCCCGCCGGTAGGCTTCGAGCAAGGTCGCACCCGTTCCGACGCCGCACGGATTCGTATGCTTGACAGCCACGGCGACCGGTTTTTCGGGGAACTCCCGGGCGATGTCGAGCGCAGCGGCCGCATCGTTGACGTTATTGAATGACAAGGGTTTTCCGTGCAAAAGCTGCGCAGCGGGAATGCTCGCTCCGACTGCCGCCACGGCGTCACGGTAAAACGCCGCCTTTTGATGCGGATTTTCCCCGTATCGCAAGTCCTGGATCTTCTCGAACGGCAGCGACAGCTCTTGGGGGAATGGGCTCGCTTCCTCACCCGAAGCGGCCAGCTGCTCCCACAAATAGGCGGCAATGGCCGCATCGTACAGCGCTGTGTGGCCGAACGCTTCCGCAGCGAGACGGAGGCGCAACTCAGCCGGCACTTCGTCACCGCGTGCCACGATGGCGGCGATTTGTTCGTACCGCTCGGGGTTGACCACCACCGTCACGTGAGCGTGGTTTTTCGCGGCAGCGCGCACCATGGCGGGACCACCGATGTCCGTGTTCTCCATCGCTTCGGCCACGGTAACATCGGGTTTGGCGATGGTTTCCCGGAACGGATACAGATTCACCACAACCAAATCGATGGTGTCGATGCCGTGCGCCTGAAGTTCAGCCATGTCGCTGTCGTTGTCACGACGCGCTAAAATGCCTCCGTGAATTTTGGGGTGCAAGCTCTTCACTCGGCCACCCAAAATTTCGGGAAAACCGGTGACGTCTTGAACAAGCACAACCGGTATGCCGGCTTCGATTAAATGTTGAGCCGTCCCACCCGTGGAGAGAATGCGCACGCCCGCCTCGTGCAAGGCTCTGGCGAACTCCACCACCCCACGCTTGTCCGAGACGCTGATGAGCGCCGTTTTGATTGCCATGAACGCCATTCCCTTCCTACATCAATGCTCTTCGATTCCCGTCCCTGCACACAACGAATGAGCGTCAACGCTCCTGCGGCGGGTTCAAAATCACACGCCTGCCCTGCACCGTAAACTTGCCTGCCAGCACTTGGGCGATGGCCTCCGGAAAAAGGCGGTGCTCCTCGGCTAAAATGCGTGCCGCCAGCGACTCCTCGGTGTCGTCTTCGTAAACCGGCACCGCCGCTTGGGCGATGATCGGTCCGGAATCCATCCCTTCATCGACGAAGTGGACCGTACATCCCGCCACTTTCACGCCGTACGCCAACGCCTGCCGCTGAGCGTTCAAGCCGGGAAAAGCCGGCAAGAGCGACGGATGAATATTGACAATGCGCCATGGGTAGCGCTGCACAAAGTCCGGAGGCAAAATGCGCATGTATCCGGCCAGAACGATAAGATCCGGTTGAATCTCATCGAGGCGCTCTTGCACCATCTGATAGTATGCAGCTTTATCCCCCACCTGGCGGTAGTCGATCGCTTCGGCCGGAATGCCATGCCGCCGGGCGCGCTCAAGCGCCTGTGCATCGGGACGGTCGGACAACACCAGCACAATTTCAGCTGTGAGCCGGCCAGCTTCAATCGCATCGATAATAGCTTGAAGATTGCTGCCACGGCCCGAAGCCATCACGACAAGACGCGGCACCTTGGATGATTTGCGCGACGCCGCTTCGCCGCTCATACCCGCGCTCATACCAGGCGAACGCCCTTCTCTCCGGCCTCTACGTGGCCAATGACATAAGCCGGCCAGCCGTGCCGCTCAGCCACCGCCAGAGCTTCGTCTTTGGCCTCCGGCCGCACGATGACAGCCATGCCGATGCCCATGTTGAACGTCTTGTGCATTTCGGCATCCGAAATGTTGCCGAGGCGCTGGAGCCACGGGAAAACCGGCGGCACCGGCCAGCTGCCTCGCTGAATGACCGCCGTCGTTCCTTCGGCCATCGAACGCGGCAAGTTTTCAGGCAGCCCGCCGCCTGAAATGTTGGCGATGCCGTGTACGTAGCCGCCTGCAATCATTTCGAGAATCGGCTTGACGTAAATGCCCGTCGGACGCAGCAGCTCCTCGCCGACCGTGCAGCCGAGTTCGTTGACGTACGTGTCGGGCGTGAGTCCGGCACGCTCAAACACGACTTTACGCACGAGCGAAAAGCCGCTCGATTGCAAGCCCGTCGACGCGATCCCGATGATGGCGTCCCCGGGCTTCACCGCCTCTCCGGTGATGACGTCCGGACGGTTCACGACGCCGACGGCGAAGCCCGCCAAGTCGTACTCACCTTCCGGATAAAAGCCCGGCATCTCCGCCGTCTCACCGCCAATCAGCGCGCAGCCGGCCTGACGGCATCCTTCCGCGATGCCCGCCACCACGGCTTCGGCTTGTGCCGGATCGAGCTTGCCGACCGCCAAATAATCGAGGAAAAACAGCGGCTCAGCCCCTTGACACAAAATATCGTTGACACAGTAGGCAACGCAGTCGATGCCGATGGTATCGTGCTTGTCCATCATAAATGCGACCTTCAGCTTTGTGCCTACACCATCCGTGCCCGATACGAGCAAAGGCTCCGGATAACGCTCGACGTCTAGCGCAAACAAACTGCCGAACGAGCCGATGTCCAGCAGCACTTCAGGCCGAAACGTCGACCTCGCGTGTGCGCTAATGCGCTTGACCGCTTCGTATCCGGCTTCGATATCGACCCCGGCGGCTTTATACGTCAACTCATCGCTCAAACCATTGCACCCTCTCATTTCATGCTGAACCCGGTTAGGCTTCCCCGACCAGTTCAGGCTCTTCGAGCAAATCTTCGTTGCATTCGTCTAAGTTCACGGGCGTTGGATAATTTCCGGAGAAGCAAGCGTTGCACAAGCGATCTTCCGTGATGCCCAAAGCTTGATTCAATCCCTCCAAGCTCAAATAATGGAGGGAATCCGCACCAATTTGTTCCCGAATTTCTTCGACGCTGCGTGAGGAAGCGATCAATTCTCCCGGCTTCGGCACGTTGATGCCGTAATGGCATGTGTACGCAAAAGGCGGCGAAGCGACCACCATGTGGACTTCCTTGGCCCCCGATTCGCGCAGCAAGCGGATGGCTTGCGCCGTTGTCGTGCCGCGGACGATGGAATCGTCGAGCAGCACCACCCGCTTGCCTTCGAGCACCGGATGAATGGGATTCAGCTTGATGCGGGCACCGAGCCTGCGCATCGCATCGGTCGGCTGAATGAACGTACGGCCGACGTAGCGATTTTTGATCAGGCCGACTTCATAAGGGATGCCGAGCTCTTCGGCGTAGCCCATGGCCGCCGAAATGGCCGAATCAGGCGCCGGAATGACGACATCGGCATCGACCGGGTGCTCTTTCGCCAACACACGCCCGATCTCCTTACGCACCAGGTGAATGTTTTTGTCGCCAAGCTCGCTGTCCTGCCGGGAGAAATAAATGTACTCAAACACACAAACGGCCTCACGCGGCGCCGTGAGCACTTTGCGGCTGCGGCAGCCGTTTGGATCGATGACGATCATTTCGCCTGGTTCGACGTCTCGCACCCGCTCGGCGCCGATAGTCGACAGGGCACACGTTTCCGAAGCGAGAATGTACGCGCCGTCAAGCCGCCCCAAGACCAGCGGCCGGTTGCCCATCGGGTCGCGCAAGCCGATGAGCTGCCGCTTCCCCATGATGACCAAGGCGAACGCCCCGGCCAACTTTTGTGCCGCAGACGCCACTGCATCTTCAAGCGTCTCGCAGCCGCTCGTGGCGACCAAATTGAGCACCACTTCGCTGTCGGTGGTCGTTTGAAACAACGCCCCTTTTTCCATCAGCGCTTCTCGCAGTTGCCTGGCGTTCGTCAAGTTGCCGTTGTGTGCAATCGCCAGCTGGCCGAAATGCGACAGCGCCAAGAGCGGCTGCGCGTTGGCAACGTGCGCGACACCTGCCGATGAATAGCGTACGTGTCCTAAGGCAAGGGAACCCGGGAGCTTGCGCAAAATGTCGTCGTCAAACACTTGGGAAACGAGGCCCATGCCTTTATGCACCCGCACTCGCTTCCCGTCGCTCACCGTAATCCCTGCGCTTTCCTGACCTCGATGCTGCAACGCATACAATCCCAAATAGGTCAGTTCCGCCGCAGAGATGTTTTCATTCCCCAAAATGCCGAACACGCCACTCATGGCTTCAATCGGCTCCTTTCTCCGACGACGCGGAGGCCACATACGCCTCCACTCCGGCCTCGCCTTCCATGGCCCGCGGAATCGTGCCTTTCCACGCACGTTCGAGCTCTTCGAGCGAAATCGACAGCGGGCTTTCCGGACCGTCCGGCGTTGCACCGACATCGATCTTCAAGCTGTCGCCGCCCGTTTCACCGAGCACCGTGCACGGAACACCGGCTTCCTTCGCCTGACGCTCCACTTCGGCAACGTGTTCCGGCGCAGCCGAAATGACAATGCGCGACTGCGTCTCGCCGAACAGCAACGCGTCGGCACGGAAATCAGCTTCTACCGCAATGGAGGCTCCGATGCCCGACACGATGCACGCTTCCGCCAATGCGACGGCAAGACCGCCGTCGGCGCAGTCGTGTGCCGACACGGCGATCCCGTCGGCGATCAACGAGCGCACGAGCGCCTGCACCGCGGCCTCCCGCTCCAAATCGAGCTCCGGTGCGTCACCGCCGACGATGCCCCGCAGAGCAAGATATTCGCTTGCGCCGAGCTCATTGCGGTTTTCACCGAGCAGAATGATCCGATGCCCTGCCTGGCGCCACCCCATGCCGACTCGCTTCTCGACATCGTCCAACAGGCCGATCATCCCGATCATCGGCGTCGGATGGATGGCCTGCCCGCCCTTCTCGTTGTAGAAACTGACGTTTCCGCCGGTGACCGGCGTATTCAGAGCGGCGCACGCTTCGCTGATGCCGCGCACAGCCTGGTCGAACTGCCAAAACACTTCAGGCTTCTCGGGGTTGCCGAAGTTCATGCCGTCGGTGATCGCAAGCGGCTTGGCTCCGACGCAGGATATGTTGCGCGCCGCTTCGGCGACCGCGATTTGCGCACCGCGGCGTGGGTTCAGATAGACATAGCGCTGGTTGCAGTCGATCGTCAGCGCCAATCCTTTTTTCGTCCCCCGTATCCGCAAGACGGCGGCATCACCTTCGCCCGGTGCAACGACCGTTCCGGCGCCGAGCGTGTGATCGTACTGGCGATACACCCATTCCTTGCTTGCGATGGTGGGCGAAGCGAGCAGATCGAGCAGCGTCTGGGCGTAATTTTGCGGCGGAGGCGGCATCTCAACGTTGATGGTTTCATCCAAATAGGCCGGACGCTGTTTGGCGGGTTCATAGCGCGGCGCACCGTCGACAATGGAAGCGACCGGCACTTCGGCCGCCACCCGGTCGCCTTCCATGACACGCAGCATGCCGTCGTCGGTCACGCGGCCAATGACCGCGGCTTCCAATCCCCACTTCTTGAAGATCGCCTCGACTTGTTCTTCCGATCCCCGCTTGGGCACGACCAACATGCGCTCCTGCGACTCGGACAGCATGATTTCGTACGGCGTCATGCCTTCCTCACGGCGCGGCACCTTGAGCACATCGAGTTCGATGCCGGAACCCGCCCGGCTGGCCATTTCGGCGGCAGAGCTGGTCAGTCCGGCCGCCCCCATGTCTTGAATGCCGATGACGACTCCCGACTGAATCAGCTCTAGGCACGCTTCGACGAGCAGCTTTTCGGTAAACGGATCGCCTGCCTGAATGGTCGGCACTTCCGTGTCGTCATCGAGCTCGGCGGATGAGAAGCTGGCGCCGTGGATGCCGTCGCGTCCCGTCCGTGCACCGACCACCATAACCGGATTGCCGACGCCCGACGCCTTGCCGCGGGCGATGTACCGGTGCTCGACAATGCCGACCGCCATCGCGTTGACTAGTGGATTGCCGCGGTAGCTCGGATCGAAGGCCACTTCGCCGCCGACGGTCGGCACGCCCACGGCGTTGCCGTAGCCGCTGATGCCACTGACCACCCCAGCGAACAAGTACCGCACGCGCTCGTCGTCCAGCGAACCGAAACGCAGCGAGTTCAGCACGGCGACAGGCCGCGCCCCCATGGTAAAGATGTCGCGCAAGATGCCCCCGACGCCCGTCGCCGCCCCTTGGTAGGGTTCGACGGCCGAAGGGCTGTTGTGCGATTCGACCTTGAACACAGCGGCCAGTCCGTCGCCGAGATCGACAATGCCGGCATTTTCACCGGGGCCTTGCAAAATTTGTTCCCCTTCGGTCGGGAACAAGTGAAACAATGCACGGGAATGCTTGTAGGCGCAATGTTCGGACCATAACACCGCATACATGCCGAGTTCGGTCCAGTTGGGCAAGCGGCCCATCTGCTCGACGATGCGATCGAATTCGGCGTCCGTCAGCCCCATGTCACGCCATGCTTTCGTTTCGACAATTTGTTGGCTGCTCAGCTCCACAGTCATACCCCCTGCACCCGTCCTGAAGCCGCCAACGCATCGGCGATGGAGGCGAAAACCAGCCGACCGTCGACACTGCCTAAAAGGTCCTCGGCGGCACGTTCAGGATGAGCCATCATCCCCAGTACATTCCGCTGCTCGTTGCAGACGCCGGCAATGTGCGCCCGCGCCCCGTTGGGGTTGGCGGCTTCCGCAAGCTCCCCGGATGCCGTGCAGTAGCGGAAAACAATCTGCCCTCGTTCCTCCAACTGCGCCAACGCGGCATCGTCGACAAAATAGTTGCCGAAGCGATGCGCAATCGGCAGCCGGAGCACCTGCCCCGGTTCGCAGCGCCGCGTGAACGGCGTATCGGTCTGTTCCACGCGCACATAAACCGAACGGCTGATGAAGCGCACACCGCGGTTGGGCAGAAACGCTCCCGGCAGCAGCCCCGCTTCGCACAAAATTTGAAACCCGTTGCCGATGCCCAATACGAGGCCTCCTCGCTCGGCAAACGTTCGCACCGCTTGCATGACCGGCGCAAACCGAGCGATGGCGCCCGGCCGCAACGCATCGCCGTAGGAAGCGCCGCCCGGTAGAATCAAGCAATCGACATGATCGACAGCACTGTCTCGGTGCCAAATGTATTCGACTTCCGCGCCCAGGACGTCGCGCAGCACATGGTACATGTCGGCGTCACCGCTGGAGCCCGGAAAGACGATAATGCCATAGCGCACGTCA
Source organism: uncultured bacterium (assembly GCA_937983075.1). Taxonomy (GTDB): domain Bacteria; phylum Bacillota; class Limnochordia; order DTU080; family JAAYLA01; genus CALKAQ01. The sequence goes on from CALKAQ010000179.1 coordinate 14,132, forward strand.
GCTGTCCTCCTCCGAACCATTCGCTGCCGGCTCGGCCGCCTCGGCTTCGCTGATCAATTCGAACGCATATTCCTCAATGACGGGATTCGCGAGCAAGCGGGCGCACATGTCGTCGATTTGTTCTCGCAGCCGTTCTTGGTTCGTGCCGTCTTCGAACGTGATTTCAATTAATTTGCCGACGCGCACATCCTTGATTCCCTGATAGCCCAAAGTCTCCAGGCCACCTGCGACGGCTTTGCCCTGCGGGTCCAAGACACCCGGCTTCAATGTGACGAATACGCGTGCTTTCGTCATGGGTGCACTCCTCCTTCATGCCTGTAAATCCGTTCGTACTCGCTCGATGCGTTCGGTCCATTCGTCGCAGACGGCTCGCGCTTTTCTGCTCGCGGCTCCGGTGTACGTCAGAGGATCGGTGACAAAACGGCGCTGGCGTTCGTCGAGTTTTTCAAGCCACGGCTGCAGTTCTGCGTTTTCAGCCACCACTTCAGGCAAGCCGACGCCTCGCTTTTCGGCTTCGAGGGTGAGCAGGCGTACCGCCTCGTGCGCGTTGGGATGGCCGGCATGAGCCAACAAAATGTAAAGCGGCTCAGCGACGACCATGTCTTTGGTCGCAAGCAGGTTCGCCCGCATGCGTTCGTGGTCGACCACAAGCTTGCGGCATACCTTGTTCAGCCGTTCGGAGGCGATGGTGAGACCGTACAAGATTTCCACCGTGAAGCGTCCGGAGGCGGAGTTGGTCAAGTCGCGCTGATGTTCGGACAGTTGGTCCATATACTGCGTCATCATGCGAGGGACAAAGACCTTCCACAAGCTCTTCACATGTTCAAAATTCCACGGATTGCGCTTGTGCGGCATGGTGGACGAACCTACCTGGCCTTCTTCGAAAGCTTCGCCCACCTCGCCGATTTCGGTCCGCTGCAGATGCCGGATGTCGTCGGCAAAGTTGGCGAGCACGCCGAAAGTGCTGACGAGGGCATGCAAGAAGTCCGTCATGTATTCGGGTTCGACAATTTGCGTGGCGTGCGAACCGGGCTCAAGGCCGAGATACCCTAACACTTCTTTTTCAAACGCCTCAGCGTCTTCAAAAAGAAGCGTCGACGCGTTGTACGCGCCGACAGCACCGGCCATCTTGCCGCGCAAATTCTTGGCGGCTGCGTGTACGACTTCGATGCGGCCACCGAGGCGAGCGACATATTCGGCCATCGCGAAGCCAAACGTAATGGGGACGGCGTGTTGGCCGTGCGTACGTCCGATTTGCAGCGTATCGGCTTCGCGGCGAGCGATCATTTCCCATGTCTGCCAAAGTTCAATGAGGCTCGGCAAAACCACCTCTCGGGTTGCGTCGCGAAACTGCAGCGCCCTCGCGGTGTCCATCACGTCGACCGAAGTGGCCGTAAGGTGCACATACGGGCGGGCATCTTCGCTGACGCGCCTTTGGATAACATTCACCAGGGCGCGAATGTTATGCCGCGTGATGCGTTCTTCTTCGTACACTTCCGCGGCAGTCACTTGCTCGGCGGCCCGGGCAATTTGTTCGGCTTGCTCATGCGTACAAATGCCTCGCTGTGCCAGGCCGCGTGCCAAGGCAGCCTCTACTTTGGCTTGATACCGTACCGTTGCATCTTCCGATAGATATGTAGAAAGCTTTTCAAAGAGATCGGGATTGGACACGCGATAGCGATGGTCCAACGGGCTGATTGCCCCGAAATCAAACCCGGTCATGGGGGACTGTGCTCCTTTCAAACTCAGCTCCCAATACCTTGGGAAGGGCAGGTGCCAAAAAATACGCCTGTCCTCGGAAAGAACACTTCAATGCTATCAAACGCCTATCCTACCGTCAACGCTAAAACCGAACGTTTTTTGCGTTTCAGGAATAATGTTCGGCTTTTGCAGGTAGCGACGCCATGGGTGGCGAACGTCGCAACGGAACATTGATTCAAGGAGGGAGTCGTCCCAGGCCGTTGAAACACGCAACGACCTTGGCGGCGCGATAATATGACGCAACAACCGCAAATCGGTGTGATTATGGGCAGCGTGTCCGATTGGGAGACGATGCGGCACGCATGCGACGTGCTCGACGAATTGGAAATTCCGTACGAGAAACGGGTGGTCTCCGCCCACCGCACTCCGGATGACATGTTTGAATACGCGGCTGCGGCGGAAGCCCGCGGCCTGAAGGTCATCATTGCGGGCGCAGGGGGCGCTGCGCACCTGCCGGGTATGGTCGCTTCCAAGACGCTCCTGCCGGTCATCGGTGTGCCGGTCAAATCGTCTCACTTGTCGGGGCTCGATTCACTTCTTTCGATTGTGCAAATGCCCGCCGGAGTGCCTGTGGCAACCATGGCCATCGGCCGCGCCGGTGCGATCAACGCAGCGCTCACGGCGGCGGAAATTTTGGCCGTCAGCCAGCCCGACGTACGGGAACGGCTGCGCCGACGTCGCCAGGCCATGACCGAAGAAGTGCGCAAGGGGGCCGATTTGTCGTGAAGCTGGCGACGCCTTTGCGTCCGGGAGCAGCCATCGGCATGCTCGGCAGCGGCCAGTTGGGACGCATGTCGGGCATAGCGGCTCGCCGCCTCGGCTATCGACTGGTCGTCCATTCGCCGACGGAAAGCTCGCCGGCCGGCCAAATCGCCGACGTGTCGGTGGTGGGATCGCTGGACGACCCTGACGCCATTCTGCGCGTGGCGCAGCAAGTCGACGTCATCACCTATGAATTTGAAAACGTGGCCGTCGAGCCGGTCATGAAAGCGGCTGAAATCCGTCCGGTTTTCCCCGCCCCGGACATCTTGCGGGCGGCGCAACATCGACTCTTGGAAAAAGAAGCGGTTCAGCGGGCGGGCGTACCGGTCGCCAAATACTATCCCATTCGTTCGCTGGCGGATTTGCAAGCTCGCCTGCCGGAGTTCCCTGGCGGCGCCGTGTTGAAGACGGTCACCGGCGGATACGACGGCAAAGGCCAGTGCGTGCTCGACCCGGCATCACAGCCGGATCTTGCAGCGGTCTACGCCGATCTGGCCGGCAACGGCAGCCGAGAGCTCATTCTCGAAGAGCGGATCCCATTTGAGCGGGAAATTTCGGTTATCGTCGGTCGCAATGCCCTGGGCGACGTCATTACGTTCCCGGTCGCCGAAAACATTCACCGCGACGGCATTCTGCATCTGTCCATCGTGCCGGCGCGCGTGGAGCCCGAAATCGCCGCCCAAGCGAGTGAAATCGCCCGCACCATCGCCGAAGCGTTCGATCTCATCGGCGTGCTCGGCGTCGAAATGTTCCAAACCGCTGCAGGGCTGTACGTCAACGAAATTGCTCCGCGTCCGCACAATTCGGGCCACTACACGTTGGACGCTTGCATTTCGTCGCAGTTCGAACAGCACATCCGCGCCGTCGCCGGCCTGCCCTTCGGCTCGACGGAGCTGCTGACGCCTGTGGTGATGCTCAATTTGCTCGGCGAACATATGGAAGCGCTCGAAACGCATCTTTACGATATTCTGAGCGATCCGAAGCTCAAGCTCCATTTATATGGAAAAGAAGAGGCGCGGGCCGGACGAAAAATGGGCCACATCAACGCGGTGGCCGACAGCGTCGACGAGGCGTTGCAGCGGCTGGAGCGCGTTTGGGCTGTCATTCGCCCCGACGAACGCCCGCTCATCGGCTAGAACGATACCGAGCAAGCAGCTCTTGCGCCTTGATTTTGTCTTCCGCGCTTTCCACCGGCTCATCCGGCGTGAGAGGCATCTCGATGACCGCCTCAAGCAGCGCGATTGCGTCGTCGCGGCGACGCATGTCGAGCAGGAGCTCGGCAAGCCCGAGGCGGTACGTCGTATTGTCCGGCGCGAGCTCCACCGCCGCCGTCATGTATTCCAGCGCCCGGTTGTTGTCGCCGAATGAAAGCGGCCATCCGGGCAATTTGTAATACAGCATGCCCAGTGCGAAATGCGCCCCGGCGTGATCCGGCGCGAGTTCCAAGACGATTTCCAGCTCGCGCCGCATCTCGCCCGCCGCGCTGAGCGAACGCAAAATACCCCGAGTTTCTCCCAAGCGGCCAATCGTCAGCGCATACCAATACCTGCCGTTGACACCATCGGGTGCTGCCTCCACCGCACGTTCGGCGTACGCGACCGCTGTGGCGAACAGCTCACCTTGATCGGCCGGCGCCGCATAGCGCCCTACCCATTCGTAAGCGCGAGCTAAGCGCCACAACGCTTCGTACTCGTGCGGCGCGTCTTTCAGCCACGCTTCGAGCATGTCAATGCTCTGCTGAACGTTTGCCATTGCCTCCCGTCGGGCGAACAGCCGATCGGCTTCCGCCAACAAGTCCGCCAAGCCGCTCGGTGCCGCCACGGCGGACGTCGGCATGGCGAGCAGCGTGCACACAAGCGCAAAAGCCCATGCCTTTCGATCCAACCGGCGCATCGACATCCCCCCTCTGCCTCGATGATCGGTCGCAATTTTTCTTGGTCATTCTACTTTCGATCAATTCACACAAACATCCTTTTCGACGTACAACCAACAGAAAAAAACTCTTGCGTTTTTGCTGCAGCTGATGTTCAATGCAGGGTATGGATATCCTTGTGCGTTCCTATACCGAAGCAGACATACCGGCTTTGATTGAGGTTCAGCGGGCCTGTTTCCCGCCGCCTTATCCTGCCGAGCAGCTGTGGAGTCCCGAACAGCTGCGTTCGCATATTGAAGTTTTTCCGGCCGGGGCCATGTGTGCCGAAGTCGATGAACGTATTGTCGGTTCGTGCACCAGCTTGATCATCGATTTCGATCCGGCCCACCCCGACCACACCTGGGAGGAAGTGGCCGATGGCGGCTACATCCGGCGCTCGCACAATCCCGGCGGGAACACGCTGTACGGCATTGACATGGCCGTCGTCCCGGAATATCGGGGCCGCGGTGTGGCACGGGCCATGTATCGTGCGCGCTTTCAACTCGTGAAAGAACTCGGGCTCGAGCGATTTCTCGCCGCCGGCCGCATGCCTGGCTACGCTGCGCACGCGGACGAGCTGTCGCCCGAAGCGTATGCCGAGAAAGTGATCGCCGGCGAACTCATTGATCCCGTGTTGACGCCACAACTGCGCAGCGGGCTGCGTCCCGTCAAAGTCATTCGCAACTATATTCCGGATGAAGAGTCCCGGGATTGTGCGCTCTTGCTCGAATGGCGCAATGAGTGACGTTCGCTTGGGGAGGAGTTTCGTCTGCGATGCGCGTGCGCGTGAGTTCGGTGCAATTTCGCCAGCGGCCTGTAGCCGGTTTCGATGAATTTGCACAGCAAGTTCGGTGGGCCGTTCAGGTCGCGCTGGATGCCAAGGCCCAACTTCTTTGCTTTCCCGAATACCTCACCGGTTCGCTCGTCGGCTTCACGCATACCCAACGGCGAACAGGCGTGCAGCGGTCCGCCGAGCCGTCCGGCGATCCGCTGGAAGCTTGGGACGTTTGGACGGAACCGTATATCCAACTGTTTCAACGTCTCGCCAAAACGAGCGGGATGTACATCGTCGGCGGCACCCACCTCGTCCGGTCCGAAGGCGTTTGGTACAACACGGCGCATTTGTTTACTCCCTCGGGGGAAGTCCACACCCAAAGCAAGCTGCATTTGACGCCTTATGAAATGGAACCGTGGGCGTTGGCCACCGGCGACACCATCCAAGTATTTGAAACGCCCATCGGGCGGCTGGCCATTTTGATTTGTTTTGACGTTGAGTTTCCCGAAGCCGCCCGCGCGGCGGTCGATGCCGGTGCGCAAATCCTCCTTTGCCCTTCGGCGACCGACGACCGCGCCGGGTTTTGGCGCGTGCGCCATTGCTGCATGGCGCGTGCCGTTGAAAATCAAGTCTACGTGGTGCACAGTGCACTCGTCGGCAACTTGCCGACGCTCCCCGGCTTGGAACAATCGTACGGACGCTCGGCCATCATTTCGCCGTGCGACATTCCTTTTCCGCCCGACGGCATTGTCGCGGAAGGCGAATGGAACCAAGAGCTGGTCATTACCGGCGACGTCGATTTGCAGCTGCTTGAGGCAGTCCGATCCCAAGGCAGCGTGACGCCCGCCCTGTGCCGCCGAACGTCCTATCAAGCCATAGTGACGCCTCTTTTCTGATTAACTCGCCGCTCCGCCGCTCGCTTTCCTTCTGCAGACGCCCGCATTGCCATAGAATAAGGCGAGAGCTGCGGCAACGCTAGTCCACGATGTGCTAAAGGGGGAGTCGGGTGGATTGGGCGATTCGGCTCATGGAAACCCTTGGATATCCGGGCATAGCCATCATCGTATTTCTCGAGAATCTCTTCCCGCCGATTCCCTCTGAAGTCATCCTTCCCTTTTCCGGCTTTATGACGACAACAGGCACTGTCCACCTCGTCGGCGTCACGCTTGCCTCGACCACAGGGTCGCTGCTCGGCGCCATCGCCCTGTACGCCTTGGGCGGATGGTTCGGACGCGAGCGCATTTACCGCTTTGTCGAGCGTTATCAGCGTTACCTCGGCGTCAACCCGGAGCAAGTTTCCCGAGCCGAAAACTGGTTTGAGAGATATGGCAGCCGAACCGTGTTCCTATGCCGGATGATCCCGATCTTGCGCAGCTTGATTTCGATTCCCGCCGGCCTGGTGCGCATGAACATCCTGCGTTTCTCCGTGTACACCGTGTGCGGTTCGCTCATTTGGAACACCGTGTTGATCTCGCTCGGCGCGCTGTTGGGGGTCTCCTGGCCGCTCGTCGCCGTGTGGGTAGGTCACTTGCAAACGGGCATCGGCATTGTTATCATAGCCGTTGCTGTCGTACTTTTTGTCCGCTATATGAAAAGAAGGTGATTT
>CALKAQ010000180.1 GCA_937983075.1 uncultured bacterium
TAAATCGGTTCGAACAACGATACCGGTTCCTGGATCGCATCGAGAGCATAAACAACTTCCTCGCGGGGCAGCCCCAACTCCTCAGCAATTTGCGTCACCGTAGGTTCCTTCGAGTACTTATTCACAAGTGAATCACGCACTTGCAGCGCTTTGTAAGCGATGTCACGCAGCGAGCGGCTGACTCGAATGGGGTTGTTGTCGCGCAGGTAACGCCGAATTTCACCGATAATCATCGGCACCGCATACGTCGAAAATCGAACGTTTTGGCTCAGGTCGAAATTGTCGATGGCCTTCATCAGCCCGATACAGCCGACTTGAAACAGGTCATCAACATTTTCGCCGCGGTTGTTGAACCGTTGGATCACGCTTAATACCAGACGCAAATTCCCCTGCACCAATTCGTTTCGGGCGTTTTCATCGCCGTCGCGCATCGCCTGCAGCAACCGCCGCATTTCCGTATTGGACAGGACAGGGAGCTTGGAGGTGTTGACGCCGCATATTTCGACCTTGTTCACAGTCCGTCATCCTTCCAGCGAGGCTAAATGCTTTCTCTCAGGCATCATTATGGCCCGCATCCGAAACGCATATTCTCGAAAGGAAACAGACTTATGGATCGGTATCATCACGGAAGGGACAATAAAGGAGTGTGCCAGCGTGGGAAACGAACCGCACGTGATTTACCTCGATATTTTTCTCATCGCACTCCTGGCAAATTTCGCCTTTGACTGGCTGTTGCTGTGGGCCACTGCGGAAGTGACGAGGCACAAAACCACCAAACGGCGTCTCATGGCCGGTGCGGCTGTCGGCACCATGCACTTCGGGCTTTACGTTCTCGCTGCGCAGAATGTCATCGGATACTACGGGCTCCTGCGCTTCCCGGTCACACTCGCCGTCGTCTCCATGCTGATGCTCATCGTCACCTTCCCGACCGTTCGCTGGCGCGCCTGGCTGCGGCTTGCGGGAACGTTCTACGTCGTTTTCTTCATATCGGCGGGCGCCGGCCTCGCCGCAGGCAACATTCTTGGCGGCGCCAACAATCCTCATTTGCTGATCAGCATTTTGGCAGCAATCGGGACGCTGCTCATCGTGGCGGAACTCGGCTGGGGCGTTATCCAGCGCCGCCTGAATCGGCAGTTGTATCATGTGCCGATTGAAATTACATGTGACAGCACAACCGTACAGCTCATCGGATTGATCGACACCGGCCACAGCCTCGCCGATCCCCTCACCGGTGCGCCCGTTATCGTAGCCGAGGGTGAAGCTTTGCGTCCGCTTTTCCCGATTGGACTGCAGCCGGATCTCGCATCGCTCGCAGCCGGCGATTTGACACCCGTGTCAAGCCTGACGGCAGACTCCAACTGGGCGACTCGTTTCCGTATGATCCCTTTTTCGTCCCTCGGACAAAGCCACGGACTGCTCGCGGGGTTTAAGGCGGACCGCGTGCGTCTCCTGCTGCCGGAACCCGTGGAAGTCCCCACACAAACCGTTATTGCGCTTTCCGACCAACGGCTCGATCCCAGCGGTGCGTATCGCGCTCTTTTACCTCCTGTCTTGCTTGAGGGTGCACTTGACCAAGTGTTAACCAGCCAAGCAAACAAACCATCTTCCCCATCGGGTGTGGAAGCAAAGAAAGGTGGTACGTCCGTTGCCGATGTTTAATCCCCGTCGCTGGCGATTGACTGCTCGCATCGTGCTCATTCGAATCGCTTACCGTCTCGGCTTGCGGCCGGGCACCGTGTATTATGTCGGATCCCACGAAGTGCTGCCGCCGCCGCTCTCACACGAAGAAGAAGCCGATCTTCTCGTGCGGCTGGAGCGTGGCGATCGCAGCGTTCGCAGTGTTCTCATCGAGCGGAATCTCCGGTTGGTCGTCTACATTGCCCGCAAATTTGAAAATACAGGCATCCCGATTGAAGACCTCGTCTCCATCGGAACCATCGGGCTGATCAAAGCGGTAAACACATTTGACCCGAGCAAAAAAATCAAACTGGCCACCTATGCATCGCGCTGCATCGAAAATGAAATCCTAATGTACTTGCGGCGCAACAGCAAAACGCGCGCAGAAGTCAGTTTCGACGAACCGCTCAACACGGATTGGGATGGCAACGAGCTCCTGCTGTCGGATGTGTTGGGCACGGAAAGCGATATACTGAAGTATATTGAGGAGGAAGTGGACCGCGCATTATTGCGCGACGCCATGGAACGTCTTGACGAACGTGAGCAGCGTATTATGGAACTGCGCTTCGGCTTGAACGGTGGGACGGAAAAAACGCAGAAAGAAGTCGCCGACCAGCTCGGCATATCTCAATCCTATATTTCCCGTTTAGAGAAGCGAATACTGAAAAAGCTGCACCGCGAAATCAAAAAGATGGTTTGATTTCCGCTTTTCGCGCCGGGCAGACGCTGGCGCAACACGCTTAGCTGCGCCGGCGCAAAAAGGCGGGAATCTCGAGATTGTCGGTTGCAAAAGGCTTGATGTCGAGTTCACTGGGCCGCTTCGGGCGTTCAACGGTCGGAACGGCCTTTTTGTTGTTTGTGTTTGCGTCGGCAAAGCCGGTTGCGATCACGGTAACACGAATTTCGTCTTCCATCGCCTCGTCGATGACGGCACCGAAAATGATGTTCGCATCGGGATCCGCGGCTTCTGCGATGATTTCCGCGGCTTCGTTGACTTCGAAAAGTCCGAGGTTGGAGCTGCCCGTAATGTTGAGCAGGATTCCTTTGGCACCATGGATGGAAGCTTCCAACAACGGACTGGTGATCGCCAGCTTGGCGGCTTTGGCGGCTCGATCGTCCCCTGACGCTCTGCCGATTCCCATCAAGGCAGACCCTGCGTTGCTCATAATAGTGCGCACGTCGGCAAAGTCCAAGTTGATCAATCCGGGCACCGTGATCAAGTCGGAAATTCCTTGCACGCCTTGGCGCAACACATCATCGGCGATGCGAAACGCCTCCAACATGGTGGTCTTCTTTTCAATCACCTGGAGCAAACGATCATTCGGTATGGTAATTAACGTGTCTACTTTTTCTGCCAGCTGCTGAATGCCCTCGAGAGCCTGGTTCATGCGCCGTTTGCCTTCGAACGAAAACGGTTTGGTGACAACGGCGACGGTCAGAGCGTTGACCTCCTTGGCCACTTCCGCGACAATGGGCGCCCCGCCCGTACCCGTGCCGCCCCCCATTCCGGCGGTTACGAAAACCATATCGGAGCCCTGAAGCAATTGACGGATTTCATCGCGGCTTTCCTCCGCCGCCTTCCTGCCAATTTCAGGATCCGATCCGGCTCCCAGACCCCGAGTCAAGTTATCGCCCAGCCGAAGCCGATCGGGCGCCAGCGAATGTTCCAACGCCTGGGCGTCGGTGTTCATAGCGATGAATCTTACCCCTTGCAACCCCGCCTCAATCATGCGATTGACGCCGTTGCTGCCGCCCCCGCCGACCCCAACGACCCGAATTTCAGCGAAATTGTTGCCGACGTGTTCCATGTCCGCCATGCGATAACTCCTCCTGGCATCTGGCATGTAGTGGTCCCTCTCCAGCAACCCCGTCCCGCACTATGTTCGGCGCATCGGAAAAGGATTCCTTCAGATAATCGAGCTTTCTTAACGAAGCACGGGTGTACGAGCGCGCAGGTCGATTTCGGTCACGGAAGAGTCGCTCCCGATCGAGCGAAGCACAATGCGCAAACGCTCGAGTTTTTCGGCCAACCCGGCCGTGTCGCCCAGTTGCACCCGAATCCGATTGTCCAACATGAGATCAAAACGGCCATCATTCTGCTGGATTTGCGTTATTCGCCCGATCAGGTCAGGGCGCAGCAATTCGGCGATTTGCAGTTGCCATTCCAAGGCATTGCCGCTCAACACGGTTCCTGGTGCGATATGCGACGGCTTGTCAGGCAGGTCGACTTGAGGCAGCCGCAAGCGCGCCTCTTCGCTGACGCTCAGCACACGCCCTTCTACGTCAAGCGCGGCAAAGCCCCGTTCAAACGGAAGATAGGCCACCGGTACGCGCTCTTTGATCTTCAGATCAATACCACGGGGCAACCGCCGAACCAAGTGCGCATCGGCCACACGCGGGTCGGCTTTCAGACGCTCTTCGGCCGTTCGCAAATTGATGTCGAACAAATTCATCCCCATTTCAATTCCGGCCAGGGACATAATCTCCTCAACCCGCAAATACTGGTTGCCGTCAACAATAACTTCCTCCAACGCGAAAAGTGCCGATTGGAAAAACATATACATAGCGAGGGTGATGCAAAAGAGGCCGACTCCCAGCGTAAAGCCTCGATTGGAAGGCTCTACGGCTTCCCGGGAAGGGTTGTCCAAAGGAACCCCCCCTCTCCATTTCAACGTGATGAAAAAGACGTGTTCAAATGGTACCAAGAGTAAAAAGACAATGTTTCCGAAGACTAATTGTCCGGACGAAGAATGGTTTCCTGCTCCATGCATCAGCGGATCAGGTGACGATTGCGCCGGGCGTTGGGCGTTCTTTAAGCGTGTTGACCGATGGCGACCGGATCATGCTGCAGGCGTTCAATATTTGCTCCGATCCCTTGCAGCTTGCCGCATAAATCTTCATAACCGCGATCGATATGATGCAATCCGCCGATTGAAGTCGCCCCTTCAGCCGCCAATGCCGCCAAAACCAATGCCGCGCCGGCCCGAAGATCGGTCGCCTCCAAATCAGAGCAGCCGGATAGTGACCTGGTTCCCCGGATGACCGCCACGTTGCCGACAATGGCGATATCGGCTCCCATGCGACGCAGCTCGTCGACGTATTTAAATCGACTTGAGAAAACGGTCTCACTGACAATGCTCGTTCCTTTGGCCAACGACAGCGCCGCGACAATTTGCGGTTGCATATCGGTAGGGAATCCCGGGTGCGGACGCGTCTGCACCCTCACGGCTCGCAGCGGTCGACGCCAAACCCTTGCCCGATGTTGCCGGATCTCTACACCGGCCCCCATTTCCCGCAGTTTAGCGGTGATCGCGTCGATGTGCTCCGGGATGACCGGCTCTATGCATACGTCCTCACCAACGAGCGCCGCTGCAACCATAAACGTCCCGGCTTCGATACGGTCAGGCAGCACCGTGTGATCGCAACCGCCCAGTTCGGTGACGCCTTCCACGCGAATGACCGACGTACCCGCCCCCGCAATGC
>CALKAQ010000181.1 GCA_937983075.1 uncultured bacterium
AGACTTTCTACTGCCACGCGGCCTCGCCAAACTTTTGGACGATCGTTTTCCGCTGAGCCGATCCCACGGGTCATCGCACCTTCCGCCGCGCTCGTTCGATCAAAACCGGCTGCAGCTGCCGCCCGTTCAGCGCCTCGACAATCGTCTCCGGAATGCGGTGAAAATCAGCCACACATGAGTTGGGCTTCTCTTCCGGATTGTCCTGGCCGAACGGCACGAAGTACACCCATTTGGTGTTGAGCAATTTGCCGATGTTGGGTGCGTTGTTTCCCAAAGCGTCGTTGGTGGAAATGGCGAGAACGACGGGTCGCAAATTACGCAGCGTCCCTTTTGCCGCCATGAGGACCGGCGTATCGGTAAACGCGTTTGCCCACTTGGCGAGCGTATTGCCGGTCATCGGAGCAACGACGAAACAATCAAACGTCTTCCGCTGACCGGTTGGCTCCGCGTCGACAATGCTGGTAATCGGCTTGTTGCCGGTCATTTCTTCGAGCAGGCGGGCGAGATTTTCTCCTTTGCCAAAACGTGTCTCCGTGGTGACGGCGGTATGTGACATGACGGGAACGACCCGCGCCCCCATGCCGATCAGACGCTCCACTTGCGGCAATACCTCATCGTAGCTGCAATGTGAACCACATACTCCCCAACCGATTGTTTTACCTTTTAGACTCATTTGTGCAGGCCTCCTCATCGTATGGCTGAGGCTTGCACATGGGATGCCGACGGTTATCCTCGCTCGCTCTCCTCGAGCATCTCCGCCAACATGGCCGGAATGGTCCGGGCGAGAATGCGCCCTGCCGTCAGCGGCGCGACCCGCCCGGGCAGCCCGAGCTCCAAATAGGCCTTGATGCCGAGTTGATCCGCGGCGGCGAAATCGACGCCTCCTGGCTCCGAAGCAATGTCGATGATGACGCAGTCACGCCTTAATTGTTGCAGTACGGACCGATTGAGGACGAGAGCAGGGACGGTGTTGAAAATCACCTCGCGGTCGCTCAATGCTGCGGGCAAATCGGACCAAGGTGCTGTTTTCAAGCCCATCTCCTCGGCTCGCGCCTGCTGTGCGGCACGGCGAGCGAGGACGAGCGTATCCGCTCCGAGCGCATGCAGCATGCGGGCCAATGTGATGCCGCATCGTCCGAAACCGATTACTGCGGCGGCGCTTTGATGGATGGTCACGGGCAGTCGTTCCATGGCCAGCTGAATGGCGCCTTCCGCGGTGGGAATCGAATTCAGTATTGCGATGGAATCGACTTCAGACGACTGTATGAGCCGAATTTTGTAGCGCTGAGCAAGATGCCTGATCACAGGCTTGGCGACGCCAATGAACAACGGCGTCCCCGGTTCCATCGCCCGAAAAGCCGCCTCATCCAACATGAGCGTTGCGTCGGGATCTTCCACTGCCTTGATGCGCCCGTTCTCATCGGTGTTCGTCATCGGGGCGATGATACCCGCCGCTCCGGTAACCGCTTCAATCACTCCGGAAACCCGGCAAATCCTCGGATGATCGAAAGAGCGTCGAAAGCCGCAGGTTACCACGTTTGCTCCCGCATCGGCGAGAGCGTAGGCGAGCACCACCTCCCGTGTATCACCTCCCAGAAGTGCAACACGACGGTCGGTCAAATCTACCGTCATTCGCATCGTTCCACCTCTCAAGTTTGGACCGACAAGGCTACGGAGTGGTTCCGCCGACAACCCCGAGGACCAAGGCTCGTGCGGACCCGCGGCTTCCCATGCGCACTGCACTATATGCCGCCTGCTATTGGCACGTTCCAACCGGCACACTAGACTTAGGAGCGGGTTCCTATCGGCCTGTTGCTGTCAGAAAACAAGATGTTTTCGAGCCCTAGATGAACGCCGCGCAAATTGCCGACGGCCCGCAATGCGGCGAGAACACCCGGCATAAAACAGCGGCGGTCGATCGAATCGTGCCGAATGGTCAGCGTTTCGCCCGGCAAACCGAGCAGTACTTCTTGATGGGCTACGTGTCCGGGAAGGCGAACGCTGTGGATGCGAACGCCGTTCGCGTTCCCACCCCGGGCGCCTTCGACGACTTCCATTTCGTCCACTTTGGGAACCGGAGCCTGTTCCCACACGCTGCGTATCATTTCGGCGGTATGTAATGCCGTGCCGGACGGAGCGTCCCTCTTGTGATCGTGATGCATCTCGATGATTTCGGCCTGCGGAAAGAAGCGGGCCGCTTCGCGAGCAAAGCGCATCATTAAAACGGCTCCGAGGGCAAAATTCGGTGCATGCAGCACGCCCACGTTTTTCTCGCGTGCCAGCTGATCGATTTCGGCCCAATCGTCCTGCGACAAGCCGGTCGTGCCGACGACAGCGTGCAGGCCCCGTTCGACGGCCAAAAGCACATTCTGCTTGACGGTGTCGGGACGAGTAAAATCAACCAAAACCGTCGGATTTGCGACCTCAAAAACCGTTGCCAAATCGCCCACGATGGGCACTCCAATGCGTCCGATGCCTGCCCGTTCACCGGCGTCTTCATCGATCGCTCCAGGATCGACTGCCGCTACGAGCTGCATATCGTCTGCCTCAGAGACCGCACGTACCGCTTGACTGCCCATATTTCCCGCAGCACCGGCGATGACCACTCTGAGTTCCATGACATCTTGTCTCCCTTCCTGGGCTCAAACCCATGGCTTGGCGAGATGCCAGCCTCTCGCCTCGCTCACCATGAGCCGTCAAGAGCATTACCCGAAAGGCATTCGCCACCAACGACGTGAATCCTCGCTGAACGCGACAAGACCGGGGCGCACGCAATCGGAGCGTCTCCCCGGTCCTGACGCGGCAAGCGACAAGCTTCGTCTTAGCGGAATGACTGGACTTCGTCGGCGCCATACTCTTCCAGAAGACTTTGAACGCGACCGACTTGTTCGTCATCATCCGTCTCGACGATGGCCAACAGGCGCCCTTGCTTCACGTCCTCTTCGAACTGCTGCCCGGCTTCTTCGGGAATCCCTAAGTCGATAAGTCCCCCGGCAATACCGCCCGCGACGGCACCAGTGAGTCCTGCAGCCAATGGGCCGGCAGCCAAAATGGGACCGATTCCGGGAATCGCTATGGCACCGGCTCCGGCCAAAATACCGCCGAGTGCACCCAATCCGCCTCCCCAGGCGGCACCTTGGGTGATGTCCTCGGTCATGTCGCCGCCATCTTGTCCTTGGTCCTGCCGGGCGACGATGGAAAGGTCTTCTTCGCTGAAGCCCTCTTCCTGCAGCGCCTCAATGGCTTCGCGGGCACGTTCGCGCGATTCAAAGACGCCTACGATTTTCGTCATCGCTCTCCCCCTCGTACGGTTTAATCAACAGCCGAGGGTAGTTTAATCAAAGTCGCCGGGAAACATACGATTGAGCTTTTGGAGGGGCTTTCACATGCCGGATTTAGCGGAGCCGCCGCGCTGCCGTCCGTCGCCCGACTCTTGTGCCGTCCGCAGGTCGACGATGATCAGATCGACGCCGATTTTCCGGATGCCGTGCCACGGAATGATCAATTCTCTGCGGTTGAACATGCTGCCGCGGTAGGGAATGACAATGGACTCAATGGTGCCGGTTTCGAAATTGATGATCAAATCGGTTTCACTGACCACACCAAGGCGAATGCCCTCATCGATGTCGATGATTTCTTTGCCTGCGAGCTCACTGTACTTCACCGCTCATTCGCCTCCAGCCATAGCGACCTCAAACTGAACCATCGCCCTATCACACTATGCACCAGAGACGAATTCGAGACGAAACCCTATATGCCCGTTGAACCGAAGCCGCCGGCGCCGCGCGCGGTCGCTTCCAGGTGCTCGGCTTCAACAAAATCAGCCACGGCTATCGGCATAAACACCATCTGAGCAATGCGGTCGCCGGGTTCAATGACAACCGTTTCTTTCCCCCGGTTGAGCATCGGACAGAAAATTTCACCCCGGTAGTCGGCGTCAATGACACCGACATTGTTGGCCAAAACGAGGCCTGAACGCGTGGCGAGCCCGGAACGAGGAAAAATAAGTCCGACCCAATCCCGCGCAGGCAGAGCGATGGCGATCCCCGTCGGAATCATGACCTGTTCTCCGGGGGCAAGCCGCTTCGGAGCATCGATGCAGGCCACCAGGTCGACTCCCGCAGCGCCTTCCGTGGCATATTGCGGTATCACCGCTTGCTCTCGCACCCGTTGTACTTGTACTTGAACTTTACGCATGGGTTTTCTCCTCCAGCACGGCCAACGACGGACCGATGGCAGCCAGCGTCCATGAATCGGGGTTGCCGAAAAGATCGCTGGCCACTCGAACCGTGTCGGCTTCATTGACTGCGTCAATTTTGGCGCTGAGCGCATCCGCCTCCAAATACGGCAAATTGAACAATTCGGCCTTGGCCAGGCGGCTCATCCGATTCGCCGTATTTTCCAGACTGAACAACAACTCACCTTTCAGCTGCGCCTTCGCCCGCTTCAGCTCCTCGCCTCGTACGCCTTCTTCGGCAATGCGGCGGACTTCCGCCTTCACGGTATCCAACACCGCCAACGCCTGTTCAGGGCTCGTCCCCGCATAAATGGCGAAAATGCCCGTCTCCGCGAACGCGGCATGGTACGAATACGTAGTATACACCAACGCACGTTCTTCCCGGAGTTCCTGAAAAAGGCGGGAACTCATTCCCCCGCCTAAAGCGGTGTCGATCACCTTGACGACAAATCGATCTTCGTGGCCGCGAGCGAAGCCCAAACCGCCGAAGCATAGGTGCACCTGTTCGGTGTCCTTGATACGGAGGACGCGTCGAGCGCCGGGTTCCGGGATTTGACGGATGACCGGACTCATTCCCTGCCGACAGGCGCCAAAACGATCCGCGACCATGCTGACCAACTCATCGTGGTTGACATTGCCTGCCGCAGCGACGACCATGTTGCCGGCGGTGTAATGCCGCTGCATGTAGTCGATCAGATGGTCGCGCTGCAAGGCTTGAACGCTTGCGGCGTCGCCGAGCACGCTGCGGCCGAGAGGATGGCTGCCCAGCACCGCATCGGCAAACAGGTCATGGACGAGTTCATCCGGGGAATCCTCATACATTTTGATTTCCTCGATGATGACCTTCTTTTCTTTTTCAATCTCTCGCTCGTCGAACGTCGAATGCAACAGCATGTCCGCCAACAGGTCGACGGCCAGCGGGATGTCCTCGTCGAGAACACGGGCATAGTAGCACGTGCTCTCTTTGCCCGTGAATGCGTTGAGCTGCCCGCCGACCGCGTCGATGTCCTCAGCGATGCGCCGGGCGTCTCGACGTTCGGTTCCTTTGAACATCATGTGTTCGATAAAATGGGAAATCCCGTTTTCCGCGTCGGTCTCATAACGTGAACCCGCGCGCACCCACACTCCGATCGTCGCCGAGCGAACATACGGAACGTTTTCCGAAACCACCGTCAACCCATTGTCAAGAACCGTACGCCTGTACAAACAAACGACTCCTTTTTCTGCTTTCATCAAATCAGCCGATGCAAAATTCCATTGAAAACGCTAAATTCCTTCCGCTTGGGAAAGCATGGTGCCAACCGAAACCAACTTCAACCCTTTGGCTTGCGCGGTGGCAATGAGGGTCGGCAGAGCTTCCACGGTATTCCGCCGCGGATGCATCAACACGATGCTGCCGGCAGCCAGCGGTTCGCCGACCCGCTGTACGATGGTCGCAGGTGACGGATCCTGCCAATCGATAGTATCGAGGGTCCACAAAACGGTTGAAAAGCCAAGTTCGCGCGCTTGGCTGACAATCCGTTCGTCCCATTCGCCGTATGGGGGAGCATACAGTCGAGCGGCCTGGCCTCCGGTCAGCCGATCGAGCAGTTCTTGATTGGCGAGGATATGCTCCCGCAGCTGGGCGTTCGTCAGCTGTTTCGGATGCGCGTGGGTCAGGCCGTGATTCGCAATTTCATGCCCCGCATCGACCATCATCCGCACGAGTTCAGGATGCGCTTCAGCCCAGCGGCCCGTTAAAAAAAAAGTCACCTGCACGTTGTTGCGGGCAAATAAGTCGAGCATCGCGGGAATGTGCTCTTCTCCCCAATCGACGTTGACCGCAAACGAGGCCATGTTTTCAACGCCCTCGACCTCGAACACCGCCCCTTCGGGGACCACGGCCGTCGGCGTGCTGTCAAGTTCCTTGGACGACGAGCCGATCGGCCGCTGAATTCCCGTATTGGGATCGATGCGGTAATTGTCGCGGTAGATGAGTTCGCCGACCGGTACCACTTGGTAGCCACGAGCGGCCAATTCCGGCAGCAAAATTTCCACCGCTTCCGGCGTATGCTTGCCGGCATTATGAAAGAGCACGATTTCGCCCGGTGCCAAGTTGTCGAGTACACGGCGAACCATGAAACCTGCGCTGACGTCTTTCCAATCGAGTGAATCGATGGACCATTGAATGGTGTAATACCCGAGCTCGTTCGCGACCTCGATGACTTTGTTGCTGTACTCACCGAACGGCGGTCGGAACAACACCGGATCCTTGCCCGTCAACTCTTTCAACAGTGCGTGGTTTTTTTCCAGGTCTTCTTTTATTTGCGCTTTCGTCAATTGGTTCATATGGGGATGCGAGTAGCTGTGCGTTTCGACCTCGTGGCCGGCGGCAGCGATCTTCCGCACATAATCGGGATGTTCCTCGATCCAGTAGCCTGCGAGGAAGAACGTCGTCTTGACTCCGTGTCTGTCCAAAATCTCCAGGAGGCGATCGGTGTTCTCAGTTCCCCATGTCGCGTCGAACGAAAAGGCGATTTTTTTCTCCGGTGTATCGACTTTGTAAATGGGAACGAGACGTCCGCTCACCAACGAAGCCACGCTTTGAACGGCCGGACCAACCATCCATACGGCCGAGGCGATGATCAGTCCAACCAGGCAAATGGCCAACACCAAAGCACGCCGTCGTCCTATCAACACGAACATGGCATCGTTCTCCTTTTGGAGTTTGTCTGCCACAATGCTATTTTTGCGATCGGCCTCCTATGCCTGGTATTGATGCATAAGCTGTGCAGCCACCGCTGTCACGAGCCCGTCGTGCGGCAGAACGTGAACGGGCGTTGGCGGCAATGAAGCGAGAAGCGCCTTGCCGTATCCCCGCCGCACTACCCGGCCGTCGTAAATGACGACGGCTCCGCGGTCCGTGCGCGATCGGATGAGACGGCCAAAACCTTGTTTCAACCGCAAGGCCGTACGCGGCAACGTGTAGTCGTAAAACGGTCTTTTGCCTGCGTCCGCCAGACGCTGGGTGCGCGCTTTCGCCACCGGATGGCTCGGAACCTCGAAGGGGAGGCGTACGATGACGACCAAGGAAAGCGCATCACCGGCGACGTCGACCCCCTCCCAGAAACTGTCGGTGCCCAAAAGCACCGAACCCGGATGACTTGCAAAGCGCTCGACCAGCTGATGGCGAGGAGCGTCCCCGTGCGCCCAAAGCGGGATTCCCGCATCGCTGAGGATCGGCTCGATCCGCTGTTTGACTTGCTTCAGCAATGTATGAGACGTAAACAGAACGAACGCGCGGCCACCGACCGCGGTGAGGAGGCGCGCCAAACCCGCCGCGAGCATGTCGGGAAATGCGTCGTCCGTAGGATCGCATATATCTTCAGGGACGAACACGGCCGCCTGTTCTTCGTACGCAAAGGGCGACGGCAGAATGAGCTCTTCCACCAGAAGCGGTGTTTCATACAGCCCGATCCGTTCGCGGACATACTGAAAGCTGCCGCCCACGGCCAACGTCGCCGAACAACATACGAGACTTTGAATGCCTTCGTCGAGCCAGCGGCGTATGGCCGAGCCGACCTCAAGCGGTGCGGACGACAAAGCCACCTGAAACTCATGGTTTGCGTGGCGCTGACGTCGTCCTTCAACCCAGAACACATGGTCGGGATCTTCGGCGGCGGCAATCTCCGCGACGGCGTGGAGCATGTGCACACCCCGTGCGGCAAATGCTTCGACTTCCTGCGCCATGGGGATCCATTCCGAAGACTGCGTCCGCAGCATTGCTGCGAGATCCGCCAGCGAATCGGCCAATCGCTCCAGCTCGTCAAGCCAGCGGTCCGCCGCGGGTTGCACGAGTTCCCGCCACGACGCATCAACAACAATCGTCGCTTGAACGGGTGTGTCGGTGAATGGCTCTGGCACGCCTTGCATTGTCAACCACTGGCCGATCACCTGAAAAAAATGGTCTCCCAAATCGCGGACGCGGTGCAAATTCGGCAGGATTGTATCAGCAATGAGATCCAAAGCTTGTTCGGCCTCTTCCCCGTCTTCCGAGCTCAGGCGGCTTTGCAGCGCAGGCAATATCCCTTTGGCTTTCCCTGCGCGCGCTGAGCGTGCCAGACGGCCGAGAAACTGGTGCCAGCCGCCTTGAGTGAGACGAAAGCCGAGGTGATCGGTTGCGACGTCTTCCAAGTGGTGGGCTTCGTCGATGATGACGTGGTCGTAGCGGGGGAGCACGGCGCGATCGGTGTCCCAACCGATTCGGCTTCGCACGGCAAAATCGGCGAAAAGCAGATGATGGTTGACAATGAGCAAATGCGCTCCTTCCATTTCCCGGCGTGCTTTGAACAGATAACAGCGGTCGTAAAACGGACAAGCCTGGCGTGAGCACGTATCGCTCTCAGCAGCCACCTGTTCCCATACCGCGGACGAGGGGGAAAACGGCAGTTCGTGACGGCTGCCTTCTTCCGGACCGCTGACCACCCATTCTCGAATCGCGGCGAATTGCATCTCTTCATCCGGCTCGAGCAAATCGCCGGAACTCGCCAACACGCTCTCATAGCGCTGCAGGCATAAATAGTTGCTCCATCCCTTGACCAAAACGGCTTTGAGCTCCGGCATCTCGGCTTGGCGGACGAGAGGGATGTCTTTGTGAATCAGCTGTTCCTGCAAATTGATGGTGTGAGTCGATATGACGACAGGCCGATCGGACGCCAACGCGGCACGAGCCGCGGGAATAAGATAGGCAAGCGATTTGCCGGTGCCGGTTCCCGCTTCGATCAGTGCGACGCCGCCTTTTTGCAACGTGGCGGCAACTCGCTGCGCCATGAGCGACTGCTGTGGGCGATGTTCATAGTTTGGCAGTTCTCGAGCTAAAGCTCCCCCGGGAGCGAATGGATCTGCCATCGGCCGCCTCCCCTTCCCAAGCAATTGCGCCAGACGTCACCAACGTCCGGCGCAATTGCTTCTCTACGGAATACGGAAGGCCCTGCCTCGGTCAGTCAATCCTCTTGCCTTCCCCAGCGGTCGACCGCACGCAGCAAACGACTTCTGTCGATGATATTCGACAACGACGTGCGCTCGGACAGCAAGTGCAGCCCTACGAGCACGGCGAGCAACGCGATTTTGCCCCCTAGCCCCCACTGTTGCACGGTCAGCCAACCTGCGGCCAAACCGAACGCGTTCGCACCGCTGTCACCGAGCATCGCCTTGGCTTGCAAATCAACGGGCGCATACGTCACCATGGCGAGGGCGATCATGCCCCAGAGGGCGGCCATCTGCGGATCCGAGCTCAGCGCCGGCAGCACCAAAAGCAAAAGGATCATCCCGGCTTTGATGGCCCGGCCGGGCCGGACGTCGAGCAGATTGAGCATATTGGCCGACATGGCAATGATTGCGCCGTCGAGCAACACCCATACGGCCGGCTTCGTGGCGTCATACGCGAGCAACAGCGAGAGCAGCGGGATGAACAACGCTTTGAGCGCCCCCGTTGAAAGCCGGCCCGCAGCGAACTGTCGCCAATGGCCTCGCAAGCCTGTCGCGCTGCGATTCCCCGCGGCATCGTCGAGCAGTCCGATGAGAGCTGCGCCAAATATCCCCGCTGCGAGGCGAACAGCGGGATCGTAAGCCGCCAAGCTCCCTACAGCCATCGCCGCCATGGCAGCGGAAGCGGCGGGCAGCAGCCCGACTGCCGTCGGGATCTCTTCGCGGCGATAGTTGTACCGCTTCAACCCTCCTTCCGCAA
Source organism: uncultured bacterium (assembly GCA_937983075.1). Lineage (GTDB taxonomy): Bacteria > Bacillota > Limnochordia > DTU080 > JAAYLA01 > CALKAQ01. The sequence goes on from CALKAQ010000181.1 coordinate 9,963, forward strand.
GCAGCGTCATCAAAGGCGGCAAACCAACCATGATGCTGACCACTACCCCGCAGGCGACGAGCCAATACCACGGATTCATCAAGCATTCCGCCGTTCCCACAAAGCTCGTACGATGTGACTGAACTGCTTGCCCCGGTGCACAAACCCTTGCAGCCCGCGCCCGGTTTCGCGATGTGTCAGAGCGAGCGGCATCTCTTGCACTCGAAATCCGCTCCGCAGAGCGTCCAGCGTCAGAGCGACTTCGAAGCCGAAACCTTCGCAGCCGCGAAACGCCTCCCACACTTCACGACGCAAGGCACGCTGACCGGAAAGGGGGCTGAGAAACCGCTGTCCCGTCAAACGGTACAACCACCACTGTGCGAACCGTTTCACCAAACCAAAACCACCACGGCGCCCCGCCTTGCTCCACGAAGCGACGACCATGTCCGCTTCGTCTCGCAAAACCGGCTCAAGCAGGCGAACGGTCGCCCACGCTGAACCGGCCAAGTCGGCATCGACAAAAAGCAAGTACGGTTCGCTCGTTTCCGCCACACCGGCTGCAACGGCATGTGCTTTGCCGCGGTTGGACTCCAGCCGGACGAGGCGAGCGCCGTGGCTGCGTGCGATGTCTGATGTCGCATCCGTCGATCCGTCGTCGACGACTAAAATTTTTTTCGGTTCAAGCCAGATCGACAGCGAGCGAAGCGTCAAGCCGAGCCGCTCCGCTTCGTTGTAGGCCGGTACAATTGCGACGACGCCTCGGCTCATGGCTGCCCCCCAAGCCCGATATGGTGTTGCTCCGCCTCTTCAACCGCGGAAGCGATCGCTTCGGCGATGTAGTACCAGCTCAGCGACCCGTCTGCATCCGGCACGATCGTCCAGCGTTCGGCAGCAAGATGGGGCATGGCAGCCGAATCGAACTCGCCCGGCACGGCCAAGATGGCTCGCGTACCGTACCGCTGCAAAGCGGCATCAAGCTCTCCCGCGAAGAGTCCGCGCCGATCCGGCACAAATACGATGATATCCGGCTTCCCTCGAGCGGCAGGAGCACCGTCCAAATGAAAAACGCCGCTGGCCACCAACGCCTCCAACGTCTGGTCGACCTCTTCTCCCCATATCATGCCGGCCAGCGCCCGCCCCAGTGCAGCGTACGGCTCCGCGCCGGATGCCGCAACGTCCGCGGCTCCGGCAGCCGACTCGGTCAGGCGGTCACGGTGCCATGTGAGCTGACGCACCTCACCGCCATGCAGCTGCAGGAACTTGACCCACGGCTCAATCGCCGGATGAAATGCGGCTTCGGCAACGATCGTCACTTGAACGTCTTGAAGCGAACGGCCAAACAGCTGGCCGCCGGCATCCCAGATTAAACGCTCGTAATCGCCGAGCGATGTCTGCACTTCGTCGAGCTGCGCCAGCAAGTGGGCGTTCTCCGCCTGAACCATGCTCACTCGTTCTTCAATGCTGCGAATGAGGTTTTGCTGCTCGCGCCGCAGCGTATCGTCTTCCGCCAAAGACATGCCGATCACCATTCCCAGGCCCAACGACAAAAAGACGGCCACCAACGACGTCAGGTGGTACCGAATGTCGACCAGAATCGTGATCACCCTTTCCAGCCCCACCTCCGCGCGAGCAGGTTTATTTCCCCAACAGGAGGCGCAAGTTCAGAGCAAACAGTGTGTACCATTGCTGCACGGTTTCGGACAAAGCGAGTACGAGGAGCAAGGGGACCAAAGCCGCGACCAGCACTTGCGCAATGTAGCGCCGAGAAGGCCGCCCGCGGTACAAATGGCTGACCCCCTTCGCATCGATCAATATCGACCCGACCTTCAGACGAACGAGGAACGTGCTCGCCATCCCCTTGCGTCCTTTTTCCAAAAAGTCGACAATATTAGAGTGCGTGCCGACGGCCACGATGAGCCGAGCTCCCTTTTCATAGGCTACCCATAAAGCGACGTCTTCACTGGTTCCCGGTGCTTCGATCACCGCCGCTTGCAGGCCAAGATGGTGAATCCGCTTGAGCCCTGGGGCGCGGCCGTCCGGATAGGCGTGGACAAGCAGTGCGGCGCCGCATTTCAGGGCGCGATCCGTCACGCTGTCCATGTCGCCGACGATCAGATGAGGCTTGTAGCCGCACTCGAGCAAGGCGTCGGCTCCCCCGTCGACCCCGACGAGAAGCGGCTCATTTTCAGCGATGTAGGAACGCAGAGCCTGTAAATCCGCTCTGTAATTGTGTCCCCGGACGACGACGAGTACGGTTCGGTTGTGAAAATTGACGGGCAAGGGGGGAATTTGAATGCGTCCGAAGAGACCTTTTTCTTTGTAGGCGTATTCGAGGGTATTGACGACAAAACGATCGACTTCGTCTTCAAGATTTTTTCGCGCTGCGGCGAGCGCCGCCTTGACCTCATCGATGCTGCGTTCGATCCCGTGGCCAATTTTGCGGCCTTCCTGATAGACGGCCCCGTCGACGATTTTCAGAGGCAAGCCTTCTTTCACCGCGCTGAAAGCCGCTTGCCCCACTTGATCGACAAGGCAAACGCCCCCTTCGAGCAGCAGCAGCGGCCCGGGATTCGGGTATCGCCCACTGACGGACGCGGCCGCGTTGATGACTGCCCGCACTTTTTTCGACAGCAGTCCTTGAGCTGCGACCTCGTCGATGTCTTCGTGGTCGATGACGGCAATATCCCCCGGCACAAGGCGCATCACTAGGTTTTTGGTCCGCTTGTCTTTGCGGGCGATGCCCCGAAGTTCCAACCCCGACGCCTCCCCAGGCAAGCACCATTGGCGCGCACCCCTCTTAGTATCCGGCGAGGCGCAGGGCTCGTATGCAGTGGTCCAGCGGCAGAATCAGGGCGTTCGAAGCTGCAGACGAATGTGATCTGCAATGCGTGCGATGAACAGCGAATTGGTGGGCTTCCCTTTGGCGATGTCGATGGAATACGCAAACAGCTCGTAATTCATCTTGATTTCGCCTTTGGTCCACGCGCGCTCGATCGCGTGCCGAATCGCTCGCTCCACCTTTGCCGCCGTGGTGCGATAGCGCTGAGCAATCATGGGATAAAGACGCGTGGTGATTTGAGAAACGAGTTCCGGATCTTGCACGACAAACCCGATCGCATCCTTGAGATAGGCGAAGCCTTTGAAATGAGGGGGGATTCCCAGTTCCACCATGAGTTTGGATGCTTGTTCTTCCACTATGGCCCAGCGCTGCTCATGAAGAATCCCGGCACCGTTGCTTTGGGGTTGAACGAGCTGACGGATGCGAGTGAACAGCGTATCGATGTCGAACGGCTTCATGATGTAGTAATCGGCCCCCAACGCGAGCGCCTGTTGGATTAAGCTTTCATGTCCGAAAGCCGTAAACATCAATACCTTGGGCCGTTTGGACAAGTCTTTCAACGCTTCGAGGACACCCATACCGTCAAGCTTGGGCAAAACCAAGTCGAGCAACAGTACGTCGGGCTGAAGTTCCCGGCACGCTTCAACCGCACTGATTCCGTCATATACGGAGCCGAGAAAGGCAAACCCTGGCTCATCAGCGGCGTACTCGGCGATCGCGTCACAATGGCTGCGATTATCGTCGGCGATGATGATCCGCACAACGCTCGGCTCGATGTATGTGTCGATCATAAGGCACCTCCAATTTTTCTCTTTTCCCCTCCCTTCGCCGGAATCCTGCAATATAGAGCGATGAGAAAAAAAGAAGGAGGCTGAACAGTTCATCTCCTCCTTCTTTTTGCTTCAACTTAGCCGGTCTGCCGCAATTCATCGCTTCCGTCCTGATTGCCGTGAACAAGCAATCCGGCTTCATAAGCCATCCACTCGGCCAGGATGCCATAGCCGCGGTGCGGGTCGTTTACAAATACGTGTGTTACGGCTCCGACAATCATCCCGTCTTGAATGATCGGGCTGCCGCTCATGCCTTGCACGATGCCGTTGGTCTTCGCAAGCAGCCTGGGATCGGTCACCCGAATGATCAACCCTTTGTCATCCGGGCTGCTTTGACGTCGGACCTGCAAAATTTCGATCTCAAAACTTTCGACCCGTTGACCATCGACGACGGTGAGAATCGTTGCCGGACCGGGTTTGACTTCGTGTGCCAACGCTACCGGAAGCGGTTTCTGCGTCGTGTCCGGTGGGACTTCAAGCTGCCCGAAAATTCCGAAGTTCGTATTCGTATCGATGCTGCCGAGCGTGCCTTTGCCCTCTTCGAAAAAGCCTCGTTTTTCACCTGGACGGCCCCGACTTCCGGGTGTCACCCCGTGAATCGAAGCACTTACAATCTGTCCGATGGTCATCCCACCGGTCTCGCCCGACGGACCATCGGCGATGCGGTGCCCCAAAGCGCCGTACCGTCCCGTCGCGGGATCCCAAAAGGTGAGCGTGCCAACACCTGCCGCACTGTCCCTCACCCATATGCCCAGCATATAGCGCTCACTGTCGCCGTTTGCGACCGGGTGCGGCATAACGTTCAATCTGAGTCGCTGACCTCCCCGCTCGACGACGATCGGCATCGGTTTGCCCAGGCTGCCGTATTCTTGGGTGAGCGATTCGAGCTGAGCTCCGTGCGAAATGGTCTGGCCCGCAGCTTCCACAATGACGTCTCCAGGCTGCAACCCGGCGTCACGCGCAGGATACGCGATGCGACCACCAGGGCCGACGACCGACGTCACTTGTGTGACAAGCACTCCATGCCCCATGAGAACGCCGATGGCATGGCCGGACGGCACCAGCTCGAGGCGGGGCACCACGTCAACTTGTGCCCTGCGCAGCGGAATGCCGAGCAAACTCAGCTGCAAGTCCTCCGCTGCCAGCTCGGTATCCGGCGCTCGGACCGCAACGCCGTCGCGTCCCAAATCCGTCACCCAATCGGGGTTATCCGTTTTCGCACGCAAGAAAGGGCCGAGATCGAGAATAAATTCTTGGCCGGGCAATAACCGCAGATGGGCGGGGAACGACAGTGCGGAGTAAATTTGGGTGCCAATTCCCCATGCGGCCATCAGAAGGGCAATGCTGATGATCCACGTAACGATTCTTCGCATCGGCTGCGTTCACTCCCCGCAACGTTCTCGAGATAGCATGCCCGGGGAATGAACACAGCTTGAACGCGATCAGCCTACTTTTTTGGGATGAACTGCTGTGGATTGCGCCAGGAGTTCTTCCGCCCGTTTCAATGTCGTTTCATCGGTGGAGCCGTCGAGCATGCGGGCAATTTCGGCGGTCCGCTGCCGTGCTTCGAGATGACGGACCCTCGTTTGCGCCCGATCGCGCTCGATCACCTTCTCGACCAAAAAATGGCGATGCGCCGCGCTGGCGATTTGCGCCAAGTGAGTGACGACGAGCACCTGGTGGGATTGTGCAATACGGGCGATCCGCTCGGCTACGGCACCGGCGGTCCTGCCCCCGATGCCAGTGTCGACCTCATCGAAAATAAGAGTGGGAACACGATCATGCCGCGCCAATAGCCCTTTGATGGCCAACATCAAGCGGGAAAGCTCACCGCCCGACGCCACTCGGGCCAAAGGCCTTAACCGCTCGCCGGGGTTGGCCGAAAACAAAAATTCCACCCGATCGATGCCTCGCTTGGTACAGCGAACCTTTTCACCGTCGATCCACAGGCCGGTTTCCGATGCATCGGCCGGAACCCGGGAAATCTCGACGGCAAATCGCGCACCTTCCATCGCAAGCTCTTGCAGTTCCGCTTCTACTTGCCGTGCGAGTGCGGCCGCCGCTTGCCGACGCAGCTCACTCAACCGCAGAGCCCGCTCGGTCAGATCTGCAGCCACTTGCTCCAATTCAACTTCAAGCCGTTCTCGTGCATGTTCGTCAGCATCTTCCTGCTCGAGCTCCCGAGCACACGCATCCCGGAAGGCGAGAATTTGATCGACGGTCTCGCCGTACTTGCGGGCGAGGCGCGCGATCAACGCCAAGCGTGATTCGACTTCGGCAAGGCGATCCGGATTGGCGTCGATGCCTTCCGAACGTCTGCGCAGCTCGTGTCCGGCTTCCTGCAGCTGAGTGGAGGCACTTTGAATGAGCTCCAACACGCCTTGAAGCTCCTTGTCCCATTGGACGGCCTCCACGAGGGCGTGCTCCGCTTCGCCGATGAGATCGAGAATACCGCTGCCGGACGTGCGATTTCCTTGTTCGATCAACGCGTACGCCCGGACGATATGCTCATACAAGCGTTCGGCATTCGCCAAACGCTGCCGCTCCTCGCGCAGCAGCTCGTCTTCGCCGGGGACGAGACCTGCCTCGTCGATTTCTTCCACCTGAAACTGCAGCAAGTCGCGCCTCCGGGCGCGTTCGCGCACTTCTTCGTTCCAGCGCGCCAGGCGCTGCGCCATGCTGTGCCAGCGCTGCCAGAGCTCTTGCACTTCTTTTTTGAGTTGAGCTACTTCGGCGCCCGCTGCGGCATCGAGCCAAGCCAAATGGTTTTCGGGGTTGAGCAGCGACTGATGCGCATGCTGGCCGTGAATATCGACGAGCAGGCGGCCGATTTCCGCCAACGTGGCGACTGTTGTCAAACGGCCGTTGATGCGGCAGCGGCTTCGCCCCGCGGCGGTAACCTCCCGGGTGATCAACAGCTCGTCCCCTGCGGCAAGATCCAATGCTTCCAGCTGCGCCCGCAGCTCGGGCAATGCGGAAATGTCAAACAGAGCCTCCACCCGACACGACTCAGCTCCATCGCGTACGAGTTCGGCTTGGGCACGTCCGCCGATGAGCAGTGACACGGCGTCGATGATAATGGACTTGCCGGCTCCGGTTTCTCCGGTCAGTACGTTGAATCCACGGGAAAATTCAATTTCGATATGTTCAGCGATCGCGAGATTATGGACGTGGAGCTCCTGAAGCACGGACGGTCCCCCTTTACTCCGTCCTTCGCCGCAGCAGCGCGTTGAGACGAGTATACACACCGGCGACAGGACCTTCGCGGACCTTGTTTTCGTCGTTGTCGCGGACGACAACGAGGATGGTGTCATCACCGGCGATCGTGCCGATGATTTCACCGAGTTTCAGCCCGTCGATGGCTGCGGCGACAAGAGGTGCACACCCCGGCTCGGTTTTGACGACAATGAGATTGCCCGAGGCGTCAACCTCGTGGACATATTCTTCGAAAGCTCGCTGTAAACGCCGCATCGGATCTTCGTCGCCGTCGCCGACACTGCCGGGCAGAGCGTATCGGTAACGCCCGTTCGGCATGGCGACCTTGGCGAGCCGCAGTTCTTTGATGTCCCGCGAAACCGTCGCTTGCGTCACATGCAAATTGCGCGCCCGCAACGCGGCCACCAGCTCTTCTTGCGTTTCGATAGGTTGTTGGGCGATGATCGAGAGAATCAGCCGGTGGCGTTCCGCCTTCAAGCTACTCATCCTCTTTCTGAAAATCGTCACTGAATTTGCGAGCCAGGCGATCCCGCAGCACGTCGTAAAACGTGCGAGCTTCCAGCCGGATCAACCGCGCTTGCTGCGGCGCCTGATCAAAGTGAATTTCATCGCCGGGAAACAACCGCTCGCCGAATTGGCCGTCAACGGTGAGCAGAAGCTCTTCATCGGGCTCATCGAAACGAATCATCACGCCGTCTTCGGGAGATGTAACGATCGAGCGGCTGCCCAGCGTGTGAGGACAAATGGGCGTGACAACCAGGGCGTTGAGGCTCGGATGAAGTATCGGTCCGCCGGCCGACAACGAATAGGCCGTGGAGCCCGTAGGCGTGGCCACGATCATTCCGTCGCCGCTGTAGACTCCGATAAAAGAAGAATCGATGAACAGACGGCAGTGTACCGATCGTGCCAATGTGCCGCGGGCGACGACAATGTCATTGATCGCATAGTAGGTCGCTCGCACCGCTTTGTTCCGGACAACCCGGGCCCGCAGCATCATGCGCGTATCGATGCGGTAGTCGCCTTCCAGCAGGCGATCGATTGCTTGACTGACGCCTTCAGGTTCGATTTCCGTGAGAAAACCGAGGCGTCCAAAATTGATGCCCAGCATTGGTACGCCCGCTTCAGCAAGGCGACGCCCTTCGCGCAAAAAGGCACCGTCCCCTCCCAACACAAGGCCGGCGTCAAGACCGGCGAATTCACCGTTCAGATCGGGACGGTTGAGCAGATGGGCAGCCTCTTTGTCAAGCCAAACGCTTACATTGCGAGCTTCCAAAATGGATATCAGCTCTTGCGCCATGGCAAGAGCTTGTGGCTTGGCCGTATGAGGAAGCACCCCGATACGCTTCATGAGTCTCTCACTCCTGTGAGGCTTGCTGCCGCTGCCCGGATGGCTTGCGCGCTCGTGCCACTCACCGGTACCTCACGGCGCCAATGAGCGAGATACTCGACATTGCCGTCCGATCCGGTGATGGGGGATGGCACAATCCCTTGCATGTACAGCCCACACGTTTCAGCGGCGTGCTGAACCCGCTCAATCGCTTCCACGCGCAGTCGGGGGTCGCGAACGACGCCCCGCTTCCCGATTTTCTTAGCTTCCAGCTCAAATTGAGGTTTGATCAACGTTATCACGTCGGCGTCGGCTGACACGAGACGGACCACGGCAGGCAGCACAAGTGCGAGAGAGATAAACGAAACATCAATCGTTGCAAGTTCAGGAAGCTGTGGGAAAGGCGACGTGATGGAGCGAATATCCGTCTGTTCCATCACAACGACCCGCGGGTCGGCCCGCAATGAGTGGTGAAGCTGATCCCGTCCGACATCAACCGCATAAACTTTGGCTGCTCCACCTTCGAGCAATACTTGCGTAAAACCTCCGGTGGAGGCACCGACGTCGAGTGCAACCTTTCCCTGAGGTGAAACCGCAAATGCTTTCAGGGCAAAGGCGAGTTTGATGCCACCCCTGCCGACGTAAGGCAATGGGTCGCCGTCGATCACAATGTCAGCTTGCGGTGCAACCCGTGCACCGGGCTTTGTGCACACGCGTCCATTGACACGCACCGCACCGAATTGAATGATTTGCGCCGCCCGTGAGCGCGTTGCGGCGAGTCCCCGCTCGACGAGGAGCCGATCGAGTCGAATCGGTAGGTCGCCAGCCACGTGCCATCACTCGGCCCGCAAGCGTCGCTCTGCAGTCGACTGTACCATTTCGGTCGCGGTCGCGACGATGTTCGCGACGGTCATGCCACATTCCTCATACAACAGGGGCAGCGCACCGTGGTCGATATAACGATCGGGGATCCCGATGCGCCTGACCTGGACTCCCGTCAAACCGGCATCGGCAATGCACTCCAACACGGCCGAGCCGAACCCGCCCGCCAGCGATCCGTCCTCAATCGTGACGATGTGTCCGGTTCGTTCGGCCATTTCGAGGACCAATGCTTGATCCAACGGCTTGACGAAGCGCGGATTGACCACCGCAGCGTCGATGCCATGCTTTTGGAGTTCTTCAGCCGCTTCAAGGGCCACATATGCCCAGGGCCCAAGCCCGAACAGCGCGACATGCCGTCCCGGACGCAGAACTTCTCCCCTGCCGATCTCGAGGTTTTTCAACTCGTTGTCGAGCGGAACGCCTCGGCCCGAACCTCGCGGATAGCGCACAAATGCAGGGCCCGGGTAGTCAAGCGCCGTTTTGACCATGTGGCGCAGTTCGTTTTCGTCTTTCGGTGCCATGAGCACGACATTGGGCAGAGTGCGCAAATAGGCGATGTCAAAGCAGCCGTGATGCGTCGGACCGTCGTCGCCCACAAGCCCCGCCCGATCGATGCCGAACGTCACATCGAGATTTTGCAGGCATATGTCGTGCATAATTTGGTCGTACGCACGCTGAGCAAAGGTGGAATAAATGGCGACCACGGGCTTCAGGCCGCCGAGCGCCATGCCGCCTGCCAACGTAACGGCATGCTGCTCCGCGATGCCCACGTCAATCATCCGATCGGGGAATACCTTCTCAAAACGATTGAGCCCGGTTCCGTCCGGCATGGCGGCGGTAATGGCGACGATGCGCCCATCCGTGCGCGCCATTTCGGTAAGCGTGTCGGCGAAAACCTGGCTGAACCCCGGGGGTTTTGGCGCCACCTTTTCCCCTTTTGAGGCCACGACGACCGGTCCCATAGCGTGCAGCTTGCCGGGATCCTTTTCCGCCGGCGAGTAGCCGCGCCCCTTTTCGGTTACGGCGTGGATGACGACGGGTTCTTTCTTGCCGATCGCTTCCCGCAGCACTTGCTGCAATAAAGGTATGTTGTGACCGTCGATCGGTCCGTAATACGTGAAACCGAGTTCTTTAAACAGCGAACCAGGCACGAGCAGGTCGCGAATCGTATATTTGAGCCGTTCGGCGATCCGGACAAACGGTGCACCGATGGCGGGAATCCTTGAGAGAAGTGCTTCGAGATCTTGGCTGGCGCGGTGAATGGTTGGATCGGTGCGCAGCCGCGTGAGATACTCCGACAAGGCACCGACGTTCGGTGCAATGGACATTTTGTTGTCATTCAAAATGACGACAATGGCGGTACCCAGGTCCCCTGCGTGATTCAACGCCTCAAACGCCATTCCGGCCGTCATTGCGCCGTCCCCTGTAACTGCAACGACCGCGTAGTCTTCGCCGCGTCGATCCCGCGCCAAAGCATATCCGAGCGCCGCTGAAATGGACGTTCCGGCATGTGCGGTGCCGAACGCGTCGTGCGGACTCTCCACCAGCCTAGGAAAGCCAGAAATACCTTGATACTGACGCAATGTATGAAATTGTTCGCGTCGACCCGTGATCAATTTATGAGGATACGCTTGGTGACCAACATCCCAGATCAGTTTGTCGCGCGGGGAATCGATGACGGAGTGAATGGCGAGAGTGAGCTCGACGGCACCTAAATTGGCTCCGAGATGACCACCTGTTTTCGTTACCGTTTCAACAATGCGGACGCGAATTTCTTCGGCCAATTGCTTAAGCGCAGCGTGGTCGAGGGTTTTCAAGTCTTGTGGCGAGTTGATTTGATCAAGCAGTAGGGACACCGGATCCGCCTCACTTTCTCGGTCGCATTTTTTTGCGCTTCGACCGCTTGCTTTTACCAGGATTCCCAGGGCGAAGCAAGGTGAGTCCGGTCAGTCTTTCTAGACTGGCGACCATCCTCCCTGCTACCGAAAGGATTTCGTGCGCGTGACGCACCGCGAATGCTTTGCCGGCCGCCTTTCCTCCGACCGTTATCGCTGCGACAAAAGCCAGCATCAAGGTGACCGTTGCCGCTTCAGGCCACGTGGGCCGAAGACGCAAAATTTGATAAACAATCGTGGTGGCGACGGCTCCCGAAAGCGTGCCCGCGATATCACCGACAAAATCGTTGGAAAAAGTGGCTACCCGATCAGCGTGCCGAGCCAGCCATGCCGCTTGGGGGCCGCCCGGAACGCGATCGACGGACATTGCATGAAACGGGGCTTCATCTGCCGCTGTCGCCGCTACACCGATGATGTCGAACAAAATTCCGACGCCTATGATCACAACGAGGATGACTATTGAGGGAACGAGATCGACGACGCTTAAAGTGCGATTGCTCACCCAACCTACGGCAGCGGAAACGATTAGGGTCCAAAACCCGAAGACGGCGAATTGTCGCAAAGGACCACCCCGAAAGGTACCTTCAAAAAAACAACCATAGGTGGTAACTCCCTGAGTAAAGATTGTGGCTTAAGGTCCAGCAGGTTTTCCCAGAGATGTTCCGTCCCGTTGCCAGTCCGGCGGTTTCCCCTTTACCACCTCTTTGCCGTGTCGCCAGCGGCAAGGCTGGATTACCACTTAGTCCACACCGTAATCCCCAAGGAGCCTCCAAATCGGAACAGCCTAGGAGTTTTCCTCGACAGATTCCGCACGCCTTCTAGCCTCTTTTGCAGCGCTGGTTTCTAGTGGCAACGGTATTTAACCCCCGGCCGCAGGGCAAATACCTGAACCCACTGTCCTCCCAGGCGCCACGCAAGGCAGGCTACGCTGTACCCAACACTCAGAAACACCGGAGTGTTTCCTCGCATCGCATACAGGTTTAATCCCAAGCCGTCGGAACGGAACCGTTCCCACGCACTTGGGTCTCCGCGGAACCAGGGTCAACGCCTACATGCCATTGTAGATCGCCCCGATTCCTTAACCCCCAGCAGCAACCCCCGACTGGGCGTCAGCGGCCACCACCAGGGACTTCATCGATGTGCCCTTGACGGATTTTTAGGCCCGTCTTCAAAGGCGCCGGCCTGACTAGGATACTGCACCACCTATGGCTAATATATTGTAGCATATAGATCGTTTGTTCTCAAGTTGGAAGCCCGACAGTCGGCGCATTTCTCATTCAATTTCGTCAAAGCCTTGCGATTTCGTCTTACTTGTCCCGGTGCAGCACGAAATCAGCGAGCGCTCGCAACGCAACCGTGTTTTCTTCACCCAAAGGCTGTAAACTTCGCTGTGCCTGCTCAATGTGATAACGTGCCTGCTGGCGCGATTTTTCCACGCCATGGAGACGCGGATAGGTTAATTTCTCCAATTTGGCGTCGCTGCCGGTCGCTTTCCCGAGTTTTTCGGGAGATCCCGTGACATCGAGCAGGTCGTCGACGATTTGGAATGCAATGCCAAAATGTCGGGCGTAATCGGTGAGACGATCGAGTACTTGTTCGCTCGCTCCCCCCAGCATGGCGCCCGTACGGACTGAGGCCTTAAACAAAGCGCCGGTTTTGTTGCGATGAATGAAGTCGAGCGTTTCAGCATCGGCCGGCTTGCCTTCAGCCTCCAAATCGACGACTTGTCCGCCGATGAGACCCCCGGTTCCGCATGCTCGACTGATTTCGGCGACAATGCGCAAAGCGACTTCAGCAGAGGTGTTGGAAAGGCTGGGCAGGTTGGCCAGGACGTCAAACGCATGCGTCAAAAGCGCATCGCCTGTCAAGACCGCGATTCCTTCGCCGAACACTTTGTGATTGGACGGCTTGCCTCGCCTCATGTCGTCATCGTCCATGCACGGCAGGTCATCGTGGACGAGCGAATAAGCATGGATCATCTCAATTGCCGCCGCCAACGGCAACGCCGCTTCGCGATCTCCCCCGGCGGCAACCGCGCTTTCGAGGGCAAGGCAAGCCCTCAGCCGCTTGCCGGCACCGATGGCGCTGTACCGCATCGCTTCATGAATAATCGCCGGCCGGACGTCGACGCCGGGCAAAAGCCGGTCCAATGTGCGATCAATTGCTGCCGCAGTTTCTGCCAAATGCGCTTCTACATCAAATGGCTTCTTCATGTCTCCGGGCTCCAGTCGTCTGCATTCGCCGAGCCCTCGTCGAAGGGCTTGATGACGGGATCACCGTGTCCTTGATCGAGGAGCACTTCGATTCTTCCTTGAATTTCGTCAAGGCGAGCTGAGCAAAGGCGAGCTAAACGCACGCCTTCTTCAAATATCTTTAACGAATCTTCGAGCGACGTTTCGCCTTTCTCAAGCTGCCGCACGATATGTTCCAATCGTTCCAGCTGCTTTTCGAACGGCTCGTCTGCAAGTTCCGGCTCGGATTGCTTTTCCGCGACTTCTTTGGCCACCTTTTCTTCGGACTTCAACCGCCCCGCTCCTTTCCGTTCCGGATTTCGTCGCACCGAGCTCAGCCGATCGGGAGCTGCATCTGAGCGTCCACCCGGGATTCCGATCGTTTTCGACCTTCCCCTGTGCGGTTGCCGTTTGCCGTGCCGCGAGGCGAACGTTCATCGACGACACGGCAGGATATTTCCCCCTTTTCCAGCCGCACGCGCAAGCGGTCACCGGGAGCGACGCCGCCGGCATCCCGAATGACCTCTCCGGTATCTTCCCGACTGCAAATGGCATAGCCTCGAGACAACGTGGCCAACGGGCTCAACGACTCCAATTTGCCGACGGCGATACCGAGGCGCTTGCGACGCGTCTCGATGATGGCGGCAAGTCGTTGCTCCGCCCGTTCAATAAGATCATCGACACGCTGATAAGCCTGCTTGATTCGGTAGTCCGGCTGCGTCAGCGCGGCACTTTCCGTGAGGAGTTTCAGCCGCTGACGCAAGTGATCCACCCGACGGATGAGCGCTTGCCTGCTTCGGTGCCGCAGATCCTCGACGGCTTCCTTCAGCGTCTTCCATTCGGGTACGGCGAGTTCCGCCGCTGCCGAAGGGGTTGGTGCGCGACAGTCTGCGACAAAATCGGCAATGGTATAGTCGATTTCGTGCCCGACTGCCGAAATCGTGGGCACCGGTGATCGATAGATCGCACGTGCCACCCGTTCGTCGTTGAAAGCCCACAGTTCTTCGAGCGAGCCGCCTCCGCGGCCGAATAAAATCACGTCGAGATCTTTTTGCCTGCCGGCCAATTCAAATGCACGACAGATGCTTTCGGGCGCGGCCTCGCCTTGAACAACCGCCGGGATGAGAAGGACGTGGACGGTTGGATTGCGCCGGCGCAGCACACTGAGCATGTCCCGCACCGCCGCCCCGGTTGGTGACGTAATGACACCGACACGCCTAGGAAAGTACGGCAACGGCCGCTTTTGGTCAAACAGCCCTTCTTTCTGCAACTTTTCTTTCAACTGCTCAAACGCAAGATGCAGAGCACCCAGACCGGCGGGGAGCATTTCCTCGACATACAGCTGAATGTCGCCGGCCGCTTCATACATGCTGACGCTGCCACGCACGATGACCGTGAGGCCGTCCGCCAAATCGAACTGCAGCCGCTGCCCTTTGCCGCGAAAGAGGACACAGCGTATCCGGGCCATATCGTCTTTCAGGGTAAAATAGCGGTGGCCGGAAGACGGGCACCGCAAATTCGATATCTCGCCCTTCACCCAGACGTCATTGAGCTCGGGAGTATAGTCGAGCATCGTTTTGATGCGCCGTATGACGTCGGATACGGAAATGACATTCGATTCAGCAATCAGCGGTTCCAGCGCGCCCACCCCTCTCGCGCGTTGGCTGCACGAGAAAAAATGCAGTCAAAAATCAGTATTCGACACGAAATACGATCGGCCCTGCCTCGCCGCGCCGCCACAGCTTGTCCACCCAGCCGTTTGGGCGTCGGTCCGACGCCGGAGCGCTTCTTCCAACCGCGTCGAACCGACTTTCCGCTCAATCGGCATCCGTCATACGGCGTTCGGATGCGTCGTCCATGCGGCGCTGTGAAGCCTCCCTCCCCCGCTGCAACCACAGCTCCGCACCGAAAGCGGCTAAAACGCCGACAATCAGCCACAGCCAATAGCCCGGGGAAACAAAGTGGCCGACGCCAAGTCCTACAACCGCCCCGATCGCAAGCTTCAACCACACAACGCCCACCTCCGCCGCCTATCGCCGCTTGGACGAAACGCCCATGGGAATAGGTATGCAGAGGAAATCGGCAGCATGCATGTCCGGGAGAGCCGCCCATCATTCCGGCAGCGTTTGAACTGCCGCCCAGGCGATGCCGAGAGCGTTGTCGGTGCTGAACGTCGGCGACGCGAACACAGCGTCGAACCCAAAGGCTCCCACGGCTGCCTGGATGGCTTGGCGCACGGCCCGATTGGCGGCTACGCCGCCGACGACGAATACCCGTCGATCAGCCAGCTCGCCCCGTTCTCGCTGCAAAACATGGCTCAGCCAGCGCCCCAGCGATTCCGCCAGGCAGCGCTGCGTTGCGGCGGCCAGCACTGCCGGGGAAAAACGATCACGCATTCTTTCCAAAGCCGTCAAAGGCCCCGAGAAGCTGACTTGCGTTCCCTTGACGGCAACCGAAACTCGGGGCAAGTCGTCGACGTCGGCCTGCGCCGCCAAGCGTTCCAACGCGGCGCCGGCCGGAAAAGGCAATCCAATGGCGACACCCAACCGATCGACGAATTTCCCGGCCGTAAGATCGCCTGTATTTCCCGCGATGCGGCTTGCGATTCGACCGTCGTCCTGAAGCAAGCCGACAATGGCTTCGGTTGTTCCACCCGAAATATGTACGGCTAAAAACGGCCGTCCGGTCTCGATCGATTGGCGCTGGTCGAGAAACGCTGCCCACAGATGACCTTCTTGATGCGACCGTTCTATATAAGGAATGCCAAGCAAGGCCGCTGTCGAGCGCGCCCAGGAGGCTCCCGCTCGGAAGACAGGCATATATGAATCCGGCAGATTGCGCGGGGCATTGCTGGCAGCTACAACTCGCGGAGGGTGGGATTGCAGCAGCGGTGCAATTTCTTCGAGCAATTCCGGCAGGTGGCGCACGTGATGAAAGAACGCTTCGGACTGACGCAAACCGCGCTGGCCTTCGGGCACCGGCAAAAGTCGCCGCTTGTCCGCTATCACTTCGCCCGAACGAGTGACCAAGGCGACCGATGTCGTGTAAGCGCTTGTGTCAAATGCAAGCGCAGCGGGTGAGCTCGTAGGCAACCGCTCCGTTGCACTCAACTTTCAGCCCGCCTCGTTCGGGCAATGTTGCCGAGAATGCCGTTGACGAACTTCCCCGAATCGTCCGTCCCATAACGTTTCGCCAACTCGACGGCTTCGTTGATCGCGACACCTGCCGGCGTTTCATCATCATACAGCATTTCAAACGCCGCCAGCCGAAGCACATTGCGGTCGACATAAGCCATGCGCTCAACGGTCCAATCGACGGCGTAGCTGTTCAGCAGATCGTCCAATTCGGCGAGGTGCTTGATGACGCCTCGCACCAGTTTCTCCATAAAACGCAATGCCTTCTCGTCGAGGTCAAGTTCTGAGGCGTTGTAGGCAATGGCGGCATCCACTTCGTCACGCCCAACTTCAACCTGAAACAAGACCCTGAGGGCCGCCTCACGAGCCAATCGACGACTCACGCTGCTGCCTCCTTCTACCCAAAATCACGGAATCCATGAGCCGCTTTGCGCATAAACATCAACTAGTCGACGCGAGCCTTGGGAGCTCCCGCCACATTTCTCACTTCGACCGCTATCGAAGCGACGGATACCCCGACGGTCTCCCGCACATAGGCTTCAACGCGCTTTTGAACTTCGTTTGAAATTTCGGGCAGGCTCATATCGGGCAAGACAACGAGTGAGACGTCAATCTCCATGCCTTCATCGTGTGGGCGAATCGTAGCTTCAGCGTTTCTTACGCCACGCACGGCGGTTGCGGTTTGGACGACCAAATTTTCGATGGCACGAATATTCATGCGGACTTGTCCAAGTGGAGTATCCCGTACGATCCCGATTTCCCGCTTCTTCGAAGCCGTGGTATGAAACAAAATGTGGAGCCCCGTGAGGGCGAGCAGCAACCCGCCCAAGCTCGTTTGCCACGGGTGTGCCGCCAAGTACTGCCCTATTCTCGTTGCCGCGGTGGGCAAATCCCACAATAACGGCGCCCCGACCGCTGTCAAACCGACGACCAACAGCAAGAGCGAAACACAGATTAGGATAATGCGATCGAGGATCGACGACAAGAGAAACCGCTCCTCTCTTTTCAACGCTGCTCGTTCAGTTTAACGGACGCGGTTTTCCTCCGGTTTTTCTTCTTGCTGGAAATGGACTCCTTGCACGTGTACGTTGACCTCGACGACTTCGAGCCCCGTCATGGTCTCAATGGCTCGCTTCACATTTTCTTGAATTTGCCAGGCAACTTCGGGAATCCGCACACCGTAGTCAACGACGACGAACAAATCGACAGCAGCTTGCGCCTCCCCTACTTCCACCTTGACTCCCTTGGACAAATTCTTGCGTCCGAGCATTTCAGCAATGCCGCCAGCGATGCCGCCGCTCATGCCGGCTACGCCGCTCACCTCGACCGCCGCCAAACCGGCGATGACGCCGACCACTTCATTCGCAATCCGAATATCGCCCAGCTCGCTTCTTTCGCGTTTTTCCGTCACTTGGCAGCCTCCTTACTCCCTCATGTTGCTAAAGCCTCAACGATCCTTCTTGGATCGCCCGATCGATAAAATCAGTGGAAACCTCTCCTCGCTGCACGCGCTCGTCGTCCAAAAGCGCCTGATGGAATGCAACATTCGTATGAATGCCGCTGATGATGACCTCGCTTAACGCCGCGCGCATTTTTTGCAAAGCCTGCTCGCGGGTCGGCGCATGACAGATGACTTTGGCGATCATGGAATCGTAATAAGGCGAGACGACACAACCTGAAAACGCCATGCTGTCGATGCGCAAGCCGGGGCCGCCGGGCATATGGTAAAAATCGATGGTCCCGGGCGAAGGCAGAAAACCGCGTGCCGGGTCTTCAGCATTGATGCGGCATTCAATGGCGTGCCCGTTCCACGTGATGTCTTCCTGACGCCAGCGCAGCGGATAACCGGCAGCGATCAATATTTGCTCCTGCACGAGGTCGATTCCTGTAATCATTTCCGTTACCGGGTGCTCGACCTGGATGCGCGTGTTCATCTCCATGAAATAAAAGTTGCCATCGGCGTCGAGCAAAAACTCCATGGTACCCGCGTTGGTATAACCGACGGCCCGTGCGCCGGCCACCGCCGCCTCGCCCATGCGTCGGCGCAGATCTTCATCGACGACGGGCGAAGGGGCTTCCTCGAGAACCTTTTGGTGACGGCGCTGCAAAGAGCACTCCCGTTCGCCCAGGTGGATGATGTTCCCGTGTTCATCGGCCAAAATTTGAATTTCTACGTGACGCGGTGAACGAATGAACTTCTCCAAATAGAGGCGACGATCCCCGAAAGACGCCTCCGCTTCGGCCTGAGCTGAAGCGAAGACACGCCGAAGCGCCTGAGCGTCTTCCACCACTCGCATGCCCTTCCCGCCACCGCCGGACGCCGCCTTCAACATGATCGGATAGCCGATTTCTTCAGCGGCTGCCAACGCCTCTTCTTCGGACTGGACGGGTTCAGAGCCGGGGATGACGGGCAACCCGGCTTCTTGCATCATTCGCCGTGCGGCAGCCTTGTCCCCCATTTTTTCAATCGCTGCAACCGGAGGACCGATAAATTTGATGCCGTGGGTATGGCAGATTTCCGCAAAATGAGCCTGCTCGGACAAATAGCCGTAGCCGGGATGAATGGCGTCCACCTCGGCCAGCACGGCGGTGGAAATAATGTTCGGGATGTTCAAATACGATCCGCTAGACGGCGCCGGACCGACGCAGAAGGCTTGATCGGCAAGGCGCGCGTGCAGCGAATCTTCGTCGGCTTGGGAGTAGATCGCGACCGTTTCAATTCCCAACTCACGACAGGCACGTATAATCCGTACGGCGATTTCGCCGCGATTTGCAATCAAAACACGTTGAAACACAGCTACTCCTTCTCCACTGCAAAGAGGGGCTGCCCGTATTCCACGGGTTCTGCGTTCTCAACGAAGATCTTAACGATGCGCCCTCTCACTTCGGACTCAATTTCATTCATCAACTTCATCGCTTCAATAATGCACAAAGGCTGCCCCGGCTCGACCAAATCGCCGACTTTGACATACGGTTCGGCGTCCGGTGCCGGCGCCCGGTAAAAAACACCGACCATCGGCGCGGTGATGATGACATGGCGATCGTCGGAGAATGATTCAGAATCGGATGCGCTGTCGGCTTCGGCTTCAGGCGTTGGCGACGCGACAGCCGACGCCGCCGGTGGTTCAACCGTCGGCGACGGAACGGCCTCGACATTTCGCTCCGCGGCCTCTCCCGCCCGAACTCCCAGCGAAGTGACGGCGACCGCCTTGCGCAACGTGAGCTTCGTCCCCTTGGTCAAGTCCTCAAGGCACAGCTCGGCCACATCGCTTTCATGCAGCGCCTGGATGAGCTCTTTGAGTTCGCGTAGCTCCAATTTGGTTTCGACTCCTTTCGCCGAGCCCCTGAAGCGCACAGTGTACAACGGTATTTCCTTCTCGCTCTCCGGTCCTGCGAAGTCCGGAAGGACAGCTCGTCGGTGAAAACCCGCTTTGTACCATGCTCCAGGGACCTGTCTAGAATTCTCCCCATGGCGCGCTGTTCCTTCCTGGACGGCAAAGTTTGCGGTCTTTGTTATTGGGGATACGAAAGTCCGTCGCTTATCGTAATATGTTCCAAGGGAATTCCGGCTACCCGCGCCACCAAGCTGCCGATTTGTGATACTTCGGCTACTGAAAGCTCTTTGCCGACAACCACAATCGCTTCCTCATCGGCCAACACCACAACGGCATCATTCAAGCCCTGCACGCGGAGCAGCCCTTCGGCTTGCATCTGGCGTTCAGCCCTGCCGAGGAGCCTGACGATTTCCGCTTGAACGGCCGGATCGCTCTTCTCGCCCCACACGGCAACGAGGTCTTGCAGCTGCTCGATGTAACGGGCTAGATTCCGATCCCGCTCGAGACGGTATACTGCAAGGCGCGCATCGCCACTCACAGCGGCAGCGGCGGAATCATCGAAGGCTTCGCCGGGTTGCATCGGTGCGAATACCGTTTGCTCCGCTTCCGCTTCCGAAACGTCTTGCGCAGCCGCAGGTGATGCGAATCCTTCATGCTCACCCGCATCCTGCCTGACGTTGGCGGAACCGTCGCCGGTGCCGAGCAGCTGCCCGACAAGTCGGAGATGATTGCCGATCACCGGTTCCACATCTCCGTCGTATATCACCATCATGCTAACCGACATGCCCAGCAAAACGGCTATGAGAATCATGCGCTGCCAAGTTCGTCGTTCAATTACGTGGAACATGGTTTCACTCCTCATTTCTTTTTCGGAAGTACTTCCACACGATGCGCGGCCACACCGAGCACCGTTTGCACCGCCTGCGCCAGCTGATAGCGAACAATTTCGTTGGATGCTCCTTCGGCGATGACCAACACGCCTCGCACCTCGGGAGCAAAAATGGTCTCGACCAAGGCTTCTTCGTTGCGCCCTTGTCCTCCCTGACGGAATACCGGCTGATCCGATCGACGCATCTCTTGTCTCGTCTCCGTTACCGTTCCGCTGGCGTCGACTTCTCGGGTCACGCTTTCCTCCTCCGTCGTCTGCCGTGCGTAAACGTGCACTTCCGTCCCTTCCAGCTGCACCATGACTTCCACCTTGCCGGCTCCGGCAATTTCACTGAGAATGCGCTCGAGCCGCCGTTCCAGCGCCGTTGCCGCATCATCGGCTTGTGACAGGGACGGAACCATCGCAGGACGTCCGTCGGGCGACAAAGGCGGATTGATCTCGGGAGGATTCCAACGCCCCAAGAGCAAAATGAGCGCACCGAGCCCGATCAACATGATCAGCAGACGGTTTTTGCGTCCCCGTTCCGTTTCGGCCTCGTGGTGATTGCCAGGAAAAAAACGTTTTAGCCAACGATTCCAAGCTTCCATCACTGCCCTCCTTCCACGTTGTCCCAAAAGAGCGTCACCGCGTTCGCAGGAATGCCGAAAAACTTGTTCAGCACGGCGTTGACTTCGGCGGAAGCGACATGCTCCGCCCCGACAAGGCGTACGCTGACGCGCTGAACGCCTTGGTCAGACAGCTCCAAATCGACGACTTCAGCGTCGGCGACGCCGGGGACCAGCAGCAGCATGCCTTCCAGTTGATTCCGCAATTGGTCTGCCATATGGCGAATGGCGATGTCCTGTCCGTGCGTACGCAGACGCTCCCCTTCGGCAATCCACGGATCTGCCTCCGTACCCGCACCGCCCGCTTGGCCGAACATCCCGGCAAAGGCCTCGCCAATCACACCGGGATTCTTCGTCAAATCCGCAATCGGTTGCAGCAGCGCCGCCAACATCACGAGGCCGACTACCAGACGGGTGTAGCGCCGAATCCCGTTATCGGGCAAAATGACCTGCACCAGCGTGGCGAAGAATAACAGGTACAAAAAGCCGCGAATCCAGGAGATAAGTGCCTCCATCAACGCATCACCACCGTGACGTTGCCCAACGTGATCAACACCGTGACGGCGATGTAAAACATGAGCGCGGTCGTCAGCACACACGCCAAGACGAGAGCCAATCCGTCACCCAACGAATTCAACGCTTCGACCAGACGCTTTTCACTGACCGGCTCCACGAGCGCAGTCGCCACGCGAAAAATGATCAACAGCGAAAACAGCTTGACCGCCGGCAGTGCCGTGATGACAAACACGGCGATCATGCCAAAAGCGCCGATGGCGTTCTTGATGAGCAGCGATCCGCCGACGACGACCTCCATGGCATCGGCGATGCGGCTGCCGATGACGGGAACGAACGTTCCTGTCAAAAATTTGGCGGCACGGACCCCGAGTCCGTCAGCAACGGGGCCGATCGCTCCCCGTACCGAAAGGAAAGCCATAAAAACGATAAAACAAAGGCCGAGCATCGTCATTGACCACTGGCGAGCCAGTCCGGCAAGTCGGTCCACCGGAAAGTCGCCCGCGATCTTGCCGACGACCGCAATGATGATGCCAATGAACGCTAGAGGAAAAATCACGTATTGCACCAGCGTGGCAATGCCCGTTACCAAGGCGACGAGCATGGGATGAAAAATTGCTGCGGAAGTAACTCCCCCAACCGCTGCGAGCAAGGTCGCCATGAGCGGCAGCAAAGCGTGCATCAATCCGACCATGTTGCCGACGCTTGTATTGGCAACGTCCACGGCCGTTCGAAACGTTTGCACCCCGAGGAACAAGAGCGCCATCATGGCAACTAAAAAAGCCAACTCGTGAACTCCCTTGTTGCCGAACGCGGTCGCCAGGCTGTGCAGCAGTGCCGCCAAAATCGCCACGGCGACCAATTGAACGAGAAGGGCCGAACCGACTATCAATTCGTGGGCGAGACGGCTGAGCAGCAAGCCCACCATCTCGGAAAGATTAAACCGGATGCCCCCTTCGGGATCGAGAACCATACGGCGCAAGTCAAATTCCGGGACATACTTTTGCACATCGGCATCGAGCGTCTGCAAAAACGCTTCGAGGTCGTGGGTCGGAACGGCCTCAATTTGCTCTTGAATCAAATCGTAGGCCGAGATGTCCGTTGCGCCTTGGGCTTGCACCGGCACGATCGCCCCATGCCATGCCAGCAGCAAACATGCGGCTGCGGTGATGGCATGCGGCCACCACCGACGGTGTATGCGCTGCACAGCTGCAGGGTGATGGTGCTGACACCAAATGCGCAACCCGTCGTCCTCCCTCACGGCAGCAAATTTAACAAAGAAGCCAAAATGGCCCCGAGCACCGGTACAGCGGCAAGCAAAATGAACACCTTGCCCGCCAGCTCCACAACAGCTGCCAAGCCCGATTCTCCAGCGTCTTTAGCCACCTGAGTCCCGATCGCCGTGATGTAAGCGATGCCGATCGTCCGCAACACGGTGTCCAGGTAGATGCCTTGCATTCCGGAGCGCCGCCCGAGCTCGGTAAAAAAGTGCATGAGCTCACGCAAGGGAGCCATCAAAAGGAGCAGTATGCTGATGACGACCGCTATGCTCAACTGCACGCCGAGCGGTGTGTGAGCACCCCGCAGCAAACTGAGAATCATCGTCATGACCATGGCGATGCCGACGACCCGAATGATGTCATCCATGGCCTACCACCATCGAAACACCATTTCGACGTTGCGAAACAGTTGAGCGATAATTTGCACCAACCACAAAAGGACGACGAGCACACCGGCAAGGCTCAACATTTGGGCTTGTTCCTGTCGGCCCGCCTGGGTCAAAAAGATGTGCAAAATGGCGACGATGATCCCAACGCCGGCGATCCGGTAAATGAGCGTAATGTCCACAACCCCACCTCCACAGTCGCTCGACTTTCGGCAACATCAGACAAGCAGCACGGCTAAAACCGCTCCTGATCCGACCCCTAGATAAATGCGCAAGCGACACTGCTGATCGAGGTTTTCCTCCAAGCCCCTCCGGGTAGACAGCAGCCGTTCACGTGCAAGCCGCAAATGGCGTGCCTGATCTTCGGCATCCGAACGGCCCAACGTAGCGCCGAGCGCCGCCAGCACTTCCAGATCTTCGCCTGTCAAATGGCTGCCGGAACCCCAATGAGCGACCACTTCTTTCCACACTACGGTCACCGGCGGCCGCTCCGCTTGAAGAAGGCGCTTGCCGGCTGCGTTGAAAAGCTGCCCGACATATCCATCCACGCTGCGCGCCACTTGAGCGCACGCTTCGGGAAGCGGCACATATCCGTAGACGATTTCGGTCTCCAAGATGTGCAAGGCCCGGTCGAGCGCCGCAAGCTCGCGCACGCGCTGCCGTACCGAGCGTGCCAGCCCCGCACCATAGGCCGCCGCCCCGGCTATGATTAAACCGGCACCGATGGCGCGTTGGATCCAGCTAACCATCCGCATCACCCCATGTAAGCAGCCGCTATTTCACTTGCGCAGCGAGTGGTGTTTCATTCACCGCGACGATCCGTTCGACCGTTCCCGGTCCGGAACGTCGACTTAAAATGACGACCCGTTCAAACACACCGGTTTCGAGCAGCCGGGCAAACAAAGGGCGCCGCCGGAGTTCCTCCAGGCTGTTGCCGTGAGCCGTTGCGACTAGGCGCACGCCGCAGCGAGCAACATCTTCAACCGCGGCAACGTCTTCCTCTGCGCCGATTTCATCGCATGCAACGACGTCCGGTCCCATCGCTCTTACGAGCATCATCATCGCGATCGCCTTCGGGCAGCTGTCAATGACGTCGGTTCGCTGACCGACATCGAGCTGCGGTTCACCTTGATAACTCCCGGCAATTTCCGAACGTTCATCGGCAATGCCCACTTGCAGTCCAGGTCGTTCGGCATGGCCATCGGCAAGTTGACGGACGAGATCGCGCAGCACCGTCGTTTTTCCCGAACCAGGCGGACCGATCAGCAGCGTGTGATACGGGAGCCGATCCGGGCAGATTTGACGTACAATGGAATCCGCACACCCTTTGATCTGGTGTGCAATTCGCAAATGGATGGCACTGATGTGGGTCACCCGCTTCACCCGTCCGTTGTCCACCACCGCTTGCCCCGCGATGCCGAGTCGGTGTCCTCCGGGCAGCGTCACATATCCACGCCGCAGCTGGTCTTCCACCGCGTATACCGAACCTTGCGTCGCCTGCGACAAGGTATCGCCGATTTCCCGTCCCGTAGGCTTCAAAGCCGCTTCTGCGTGGCGGCAAAATCCGTTCGGCCCGACGAAAAGCTCTTCCCCGTCGACGACGGCGATGAGCGGCCTGCCCCGGCGCATGCGGATCGCCTGCAGCCTTGCCCGTCGATCGGCAAAACAACGTTCCAAAGCCGTCATGACCCTAGGAGGCAAAATTCGTTCGATGACGCGGTCCAAGGGACGCACTCCTTCCGAGGGACATGTGCTACACTGTATGTCCACAAATCGCGGGGTATGCCGCCCAAAACTGAATCACGAGCGCGCAAAAAGGCCGACCCGACGCGAAGTCGTGATCGGCCTTATGCCTGCTGCCCATCGAAACGGCTGACTACATGAATTGATGTGATTGGGTTTCGTTCGAGTTCCATCCGGAAGAGTTCGGTTTGACGGCGAGGCTTTCCGCGGGAATGGATCCGGCGCCGACTCCGCCGGGGGTGGATGCCTCCAGCGCCACTTCCTGCGCTTCAGCTTCCTTGATGTCGCCGCCACACTCAGGGCACGCCACCTGAGCGCTGTCATCGTAGAGGAACTCTTCTTCAAAACACACTTCTTCGCCGCAGTGGGGGCATTCGACGACGACGTATTCAGGCACGTCCGCTGCTTCTTCCAAGTCGGCCAAATCAGCGTCAACCGCTTCCAGATAAGCTCCCAGCTCCGCTTGTTCTTCTTCGAGAGCAGCAATGGAATCAGCCAGTTGACCGCATACCCCGAGCAAGTTTTCCCAGACGGCGCGCCCGCGTTCGTCGCGACCGTAAAAATCCGCCCCTTCCAGCAATCCGCGAATATACGCAATGCGCTCCTTGATTTCCACCGCCGGTACCCCCCCTCACCATTTGGACAGACCTTAGTATGCGGGAGATGCCGACGGCGCATGCAACGTTCCGTTGAAAAAACTACACGCGGGAAATATATTCACCGGTGCGTGTGTCGACTTTCACCCGGTCCCCCTGCTCGACGAACAAAGGCACTTGAATGACCAGACCGGTTTCCAAAGTAGCCGGCTTGGTTCCTCCAGTCGCCGTATCCCCTTTGAAGCCCGGCTCGGTGTATGTAACTTCCAGTTCGACGGAAGTCGGGAGGTCCACCCCGACGGGAGCCCCTTCAAAAAACTGGATGATAATCGTGTCGTTTTCTTTCATGTAGTCGGGCGCGTCGCCGAGCTGGTTGCGCTGCAGCGTGATTTGTTCGTAGGTGCCCGTGTCCATAAAGTAAAATTCGTCGCCCGTATTGTACAAGTACTGCATTTCCCGGTTTTCCACCCGGGCGCGGTTGACGCGCTCACCGGCCCGGAACGTCCGATCGGAGACGGCGCCGGTTCGCAAGTTCCGCAGCTTGGTACGAACGAACGCTGCACCTTTGCCCGGCTTGACGTGCATAAACTCGATGACCGAATAAGGTTCTCCGTCAACCTCAATGGTGAGACCTGTACGAAAATCGTTCACTGAGATCATCCAATAACCCTCCGTTTATCCTAGCGTCATCCATGCTTTTGAAGACTCGGTGAGTATGCGGCATCCCGTCTCCGTCACGACGACGAGATCCTCGATGCGGATGCCTCCCCAGCCCGGAATATAAACTCCCGGCTCGACGCTGCAGACCATGCCCGGCTGCAATACGACTTCCCCGCGGGGTGAAAGGCGAGGAATTTCCTCGTGCACGTTCATGCCGAGCCCGTGACCGAGGCCGTGGCCGAAATATTCGCCGTACCCTGCTTCCCGAATGATGTCCCGAGCAATGCGATCGACCTCGCGCGCTTCCATGCCAGGTCGTATCGCTTCGATGGCCGCGAGCTGGGCGCGCAAGACGAGCTGGTACAAGTCGCGGCTTTTCTCATCCGGTTCTCCGATCGCGACCGTGCGGGTGATGTCCGAGCAATAACCGTCGACCACACAGCCGAAATCCAAGGTTACCAAATCGCCGTTCGTGATCCGGCGATCGGTCGGAACGGCATGAGGCAACGCACCGTTGGGCCCCGAGGCGACGATCGAAGGAAAGGCGAGGGATTCCGCGCCTGCCCGACGCATGAAGAACTCAAGTTCGAGGGCGATTTCGCGCTCCGTCACACCCGGCCGCAAAAAGTCCAAGATGTGTTTAAAAGCGGCGTCAGCCACTGCGACGGCCTTTTGAATAGCGGCAAGTTCTTCACCGTCCTTGACGCCGCGCAGCGTTTCAATCCAGTCGACGCGCGGCTCCCACGTCACTTGGTCGATCATCTCGGTCAAGCGCTGATGTTCATGAACGGTGAGGTGCCCCGCTTCGAAAGCGACCCGAGACAACTGATGGTCGGAAAGCAGCCGTCCCAAATCTTCGAGAGGCTTGTCGACGCGTTCGACACGAATGCCGTCAACCTGAGCTTTGGCTTGTTCAACATACCGAAAATCCACGAGCAGCCACGCATCGTGCTGCGATATGACCAGTGTGCCCGCAGAACCGGTAAATCCACTCATATAACGGCGGTTGATCGGCGACTGGATCATCATCGCGTCGAGCGCTTCGGCGCGCAGCCGTTCACGGATCGCTTGCAAACGCTTTCGATATACACTGCTCATACGTCAGTTTCCTCTTTGTCCTTAAAACGGGTTTGTAATGCGTCCAAAGCCATGTAATAGCCGAGAGCGCCAAATCCGGCAATCTGTCCCCAGGCCACCGGAGCGATGAGCGACTTGTGACGAAAGGACTCTCTGGCATAGACGTTGGACAAATGCACTTCAATCGTCGGCAGACGAATGGCCGCAATGGCATCCCGCAGGGCGACGCTCGTGTGCGTAAACCCCCCCGGATTGATGATGACACCGTCCGCCCACGTGCGCGCTTCATGCAGCGCGTCAATCAACACCCCTTCGTGATTCGACTGGATGATTTCGATTTGGATGCCGTATTCATCGGCTCGAGCTCGCAATTCGCGATTGATGGTTTCCAGATCGAGCCGGCCGTAGATGTCGACCTCCCGGTCGCCTAAAAGGTTCAAGTTGGGTCCGTGTAACACAAGAACCCCTTTCATCCGAATCTCCTCTCTAACCGCCATGCACCACGCGGCCATTACGCAAACGCGTATTCGTCGGCAGCCAATGCCTCGAGTACGGCTCGTACTTGATCGACTCCAAACTCATCCGTGACAACGGCGTGTCCGATCCGTTCAAGCAGTGCGAGACGCAGGCGTCCTTCACGCACTTTCTTGTCTTGCATCAAGAACGACACGGCACGCCGCGCCACATCCGGATCCGTACGTACAGGCAAATTCAGCGCCGTCAACGTCTCCTTCAGTTGGAGCACGTCGTCACCGGATACACCGCCGAGCTCCTGCGACAGAATCATCTCAGCCATCATGCCGATGGCGATGGCTTCGCCATGGGTATACGTTCCGTATCCCGCAGCGGCCTCCACCGCATGGCCGACGGTATGACCAAAATTAAGTATGGCCCGCAATCCCTGTTCCCGTTCATCGGCACGGACAACGGCGGCTTTGATGCGGCACGAGTCGACGATGGCACGCGTCAACGCTTCCGGCCGGCGTTCGACAAACGCTTTTGGATCGTCTGAAATATATCGGTACAATTCCGGATCGCGTATCAAGCCGTGTTTGACTACCTCGGCCATTCCGGCTGCGAGCTCCCGATCCGGAAGCGTAGACAACGTTTCGATGTCGCTCATGACGTACACCGGTTGATGGAACGCACCGAGCAGATTTTTGCCCCGCGGATGGTTGACCGCGACTTTCCCTCCGACGGACGCGTCCACTTGAGCGAGCAGTGACGTCGGCACTTGTACAAAATCGATGCCCCGCATGTACACTGCGGCGACAAAGCCCGCCAAATCGCCGATGACCCCGCCGCCGAGAGCGACGATAAACGACGTTCGTTCTAGATTGGCCTCGACGCAGCGATCGAGCAGCCATCCGGCACGCCGCCAGTTCTTTTCTTGTTCGCCTTCCGGCACAGGAACCAAAGTCGGCGAAAATCCGGCGGCAGCCAATGATTCCCGTACCCGTCCGCCGTACAATTTGGCGACCTGTTCGTTGCTGACGATGAGACAACGCCGTCCCAGCCCGAGGTCGTTGCATCGCTCACCGATGCGATCGATCAAACCGGGTCCGACCTCGATTTCGTAGGTCGATGCTGCGGTTTCAACTAGAATTTTTGTCGTCACATCCGCTGCCTCCTTTCCGTACGCCAAAGCTGATGATATGCACAAGCGGTGGTCAACCGTTTCCGCAGCCCGTCTGACCGGCACGCCTTACTCGCAAGGCTGCGACGATGGTTTCCACCGTTTCTTCGGGTGAGCGCGTGGCGTCAATATGTATATCCGCCTCGGCGTACAGCGGTTCTCGTGCCGCGTAGAGCCGGCGGGTTCTGACGAACCCGGGATCGTTTTGCAGCAAGGGACGGTTCGGATCGTTGCCCACCCTTTCCAGAACCACCTCGATAGGCACCCGCAGCCAGACACACAATGCCTGATCCCGTAGCATTTGCCGATTTTCGACCCTTTCGATAACGCCGCCGCCGGCTGCGAGGACAAGCGGGGGCTGAGTCAAGATTTCACGCAGCGCGTCGGATTCTCGCGTGCGAAAACCGCTTTCGCCCTCAGCGGCAAATATTTCGGGTATCGGCCGACCGGTTTGTCGCACAATGTATTGGTCGAGATCGACGAATGGAACGCCGATGCGCCGGGCGAGAAGCGGCCCAACGGTGCTTTTTCCGGAGCCCATGAAGCCGATGAGCACGACGTGGCGATCGAGCACCGGCCATCACACCCGCCGCAGGTAATCGAGATAACCGTGATAGTTGCGTTCGATCTCTTGAATGCTGTCGCCGCCGAACTTTTCAAGAAATGCCCGGGCGACTTCGAAGGCGACGGCGGCCTCTCCGACGACAACCGCCGCCGGAAGTGCGCAGTGATCGGAACGCTCGATGCTCGCGGGCAGCACTTCTTTGGTATCGAATGCGACGCTTTCCAAAGGCGTGTACAACGTCGAAATGGGTTTCATTGCGACCCGCACGACAATGGGTTCGCCGTTGGTCATGCCGCCTTCGATGCCGCCGGCATGGTTCGAGTGGTGATAAAAGCCGTATTTCAAAATTTCGGAGCCCCGGATTTCACCTTCCGGATACGGCCGATAGCCGATCGGATCGTGAACTTCCGAGCCAAACCGGGTTGCCGCCTCAAAACCGAGCCCGATTTCGACCCCTTTCATCGCCTGAATACTCATCAGTGCAAACGCGAGACGCGCATCGAGCTTTCGATCCCATTGCACGTGACTGCCGAGTCCCGGCGGAACCCCCGTGACTCGTATTTCGAATATTCCGCCTAATGTATCGCCACGTTGCTTCGCAATCTCGATTTGCTCAATCATTTCCTCGGAAGCTTTCGGATCCGGGCAGCGCACCTCAGACGCTTCCGCTTTTTCTACGAGGGCAGAGAGCGGTTCATCCCCCGGTTCGTACCTTACCTTTCCGAGGGCGACGACAAATCCTCCCACCTGGATTCCGAAGCGCTCCAACAACACTTTGGCCACGGCTCCGACGGCCACGCGGGCGGCCGTTTCACGCGCACTCGCCCGTTCGAGCACATTTCGCAAATCCTTATGAGCGTACTTCAATGCACCGGCCAAATCGGCGTGTCCCGGACGCGGACTCCGGACCCGTTCTTTGGGCCACGGCCCGGGTGGTTCACCGCTGACCGGAGCATCATCGGCAAGATAGGGCGTCATTTTTTCTTCCCAATTCGCCCAGTCACGGTTTTTCAGCTGCAGCGTGATGGGGCTCCCCAGCGTGTAGCCCAAGCGAACGCCTGAAAGAATTTCCACCTGGTCTTTTTCGATTTGCATGCGACGCCCGCGACCGTAACCTTGCTGACGCCGTGCAAGGTCGACATTGATGCGTTCAACCGGAAGCCGCAAGCCCGCCGGCATTCCTTCCAAGACGGCAGTAAGAGCTTGTCCGTGCGATTCGCCTGCCGTCAGAAAACGTAAAGACAAACGTACTCCCCCCTGTACGACTCGTGGCACAATTTGGCCTTGAGCCTTCACTTTGGTTCGATAAAATGCGTCTCGTATCCTCTTGTCACCGCTGGACGCCAATGCGGTACATTTGCTCGGTGATCAATCCCTTGCGAAACATACGGCGGATGAGTCGGCGTTCGATGCGGCGTATCCATTGAGTATGCTTCATTTCATGGCGGCCTACCGGTTTGACCAAAATAGTGTGCATGTTCATTCGGTTGCCGCCGAGAATGTCGGTAAACAGCTGGTCGCCGACGACCGCCGCTTCGGACGCTTGCAGGCCGAACAGCCGCAGCGCCTGCTCAAACGGGCGTTTGCGCGGTTTGATGGCTTGAGTGATGGCGGTGACACCGAGCTTTTCGGCAACCCGCTTGACTCTCGCCGGCATTCCATTCGAAACGATGCAAATCCGCAAGCCTTTTTCACGGACGCGCGCAATCCAACGCCTCAGACGTTCTGAAGGATGTTCTTGATCCCAGGCGAGCAGCGTATTGTCGAGATCAACGAAGAGCGCACGGATGCCCTCAGACCGAAGGCGATCGAGATCGATGTCAAACACCGCTGGGACACAGTCATCGGGACAAATGAATTTAAGCAAATGCCTGCCTCCCTGGTCCCAGGGTTCAACAAGCGCCGCTTGTTTGCTGCCGGCGAATTGGGACCCATCGGCATATTATACCACACCCGATGGAGGCAGGCATCGCCGCAGTGGATCGGCGCCCGAAGAGACGTCAGCTTGAAGAGGAGCCGCCCGCCGCCATGACGTCTTGCAGCTTGCTGATCGCTCTTTTTTCGATGCGTGAAACGTACGAGCGGGAAATACCGAGTGCCCGTGAAATCTCGCGCTGCGTTTTTTGCAGGCCGCCGCGCAGACCGTAGCGCAATTCGAGGACCAGACGCTCCCGGCCGCTCAAAGTGCCCAGGTTTTTCAGCATCGCTTCTCGCTCGATGGACTGCTCCACTTTTTCTTCAACGTCGACATCCGACTCGAGGATATCCATCAAGGAGATTTCATTGCCCTCCTTGTCGGCTCCAATCGGTTCGAAAAGCCGCATTTCTCCCCGCTGTTTTTTGCCGGCTCGCAAATCCATGAGAATTTCGTTTTCGATGCAGCGGGCCGCGTAGGTCGCTAGTCGCGTGTTCTTGTGGCGATCAAATGTGTTTATCGCCTTGATCAAGCCGATGGTCCCGATGGAAATGAGATCCTCGGTATCCTGCGGCGTATTGTCGAATTTCTTGACGATGTGAGCAACAAGCCGCAGATTGCGCTCGACAAGGATATTCCGAGCGGTTTTGTCGCCGGCTTCCATGCGCTCGAGCAATTCGGCTTCCTCCTCCGGCTCCAGTGGAGGGGGAAACGCATGGCTTCCCGTGACATAAGAGACAAGTACGGTGATTCCGTCGATCAAAGACAGCAGCACCGTTGCAAGGAATGGAGGAATCACAAGCAGGCACCTCCGCAATATGAGCCTTACCGTTACTCTATTGCGAAAGGTGCCTTCTTGTGCATGTCTCGCGGTGCAATTATGATATCGCCTGAAGACGCTCAGTGGTGATGATCGTGGTCGTGATCATGGTCATGATCATGGTCGTGATCGTGATCATCCCATTCGAACTCATCGAAATCTTCGTAGCCCATTTCGTCAAGCACGGCGGCAACCCGCTCGAATTCCTCGTCATCCTCGACGGCGATGAGCTGGTCGTTTTCACCGTCCGACTCGATGCGGAACAGATATGCGCTTTCTACACCTTCGTCGTCTTCCGCTGCTTCGTCGACGGCTTGCAGTATCGCATACCGCTGATCGTCCACCATGACGACGTCAATGAGATGAAACGTATGTTCCTGACCGTCCTCGTCAAGCAACACAATTTCCTGGCTTTCTTCTTCAGACATGTTTTCGCCTCCGGTCCAAAAAATCTTGCAGGATGATAGCAGCGGCAACTTGGTCAACCCGTTGCCGTCGTGCCCGGCCCCTGATTCCTTGCTCTTGCAGAGCACGTTCTGCGATGACGGTGCTGAACCGTTCGTCGTACCATTCTACCGGGAGTTGGCTTTGTTGTTGCAGAAGCCGTCCAAACTCCTTGATTTTGGCAACCTCCGGGCCTTCTTCGCCCCCGGTTCGCCGTGGCAAGCCGAGAACGAAACCATGTGCATTTCGTTCTGCAGCAAGTTGAACGAGCGCGGACAAATCGGACTCCAAGTTGCGGCGCTGCAGCACCGAATACGGCTGCGCTGTCAACCCCAGCGAGTCGCTGACGGCAATGCCAATGCGCCGCTCGCCGACATCCAGACCGATCCATGGCCGTTCTTGAAGCAATGTGCTGCCTCCCTACCGCGGAGAAAGCTCCTGTTCTCCACCCGGTTCAACGACCTCAATGCCAATCCATGGTGCCCAGGCCGGGAGGCGTCCATCGGTCAAGTCATCCAACCATATATCCGCTATGCTGGTTTCCTCTGCAAGCCGTTCCGC
The DNA here is from genome assembly GCA_937983075.1 of uncultured bacterium. Taxonomy (GTDB): domain Bacteria; phylum Bacillota; class Limnochordia; order DTU080; family JAAYLA01; genus CALKAQ01. The sequence continues at coordinate 43,321 of CALKAQ010000181.1, forward strand.
AATCTCCGCCGCCGACAGACCGGCAATTCGCCGCGCCAGACGCACTTCATCGATTTGTGCAACCACAGGTACCCTCAGCGACAGCTCAATGGTTTGATTTTCTTTATTGTACCGATGAACGACGACATCAAAACCGCGGCTTTCTTGCCATACATAGCCGGAGCCGAGCTGTCCGGCGATCGAATTGCGGGCGATGCTCTCAATGGCCTCGCGGTCGATCCAATACAGTTCCCCCGTACCGACGGCGGTAAAACGGATCTGCTCGGCGCGATCGCCCGCCGCGGCGGAAGTTTTAATTTCGAGGACGTCCGGCGTTTCAGCCGCTGAAAGCATAAAGCGATCCGTCGCCTCCGCCTCCGATTGCCTTACTTCAGCATCCCACGAAACGGCCAAAGCTTCAAGCACTTTTTCTCGCCCGCTCTCCAAATCGGCCTCCGTGACCACCGGCACTTCCCGGTCGCTGCCGCCGCTCAAGCGCTCCGGGTTCCGCACGCTCAGCCCGTCCCAATCGCCGACGATGTGGCGAATTTGCCCGGCGGGAACATTCCCGGCCGTCCCCGGCTCCAGCGCCTCGATGAGCGCTTCCATTCGCCCCGAGCTGATGCCGACGACTGCGCCAAGATATGTTTCGACGACATGACCGGGAACTTCAATGTCTTCCAACGTGACAAAACCCATGCCTGAATCTGTCGTCACCATGGTGCCGGCCGGAACGACGACGGGGTCAGCCTTTTCATTCAAGAAAAGTGCCATCCCCCTTGCAGGAACCTCCCCGACGCTGACCGTCCCGGTGGCCGGCGTGAAAATTTCGGCGGTGACGGACAACATTTCGCGCTCCGGCGCGAGCGTGGTTGTTCCGGCGGCATTCAGCGCGACCGTGAGCGTAAAGTTTTCAACCCACTGCGCCGGGACCACTTTGATATGTACACGGGGCAGCAGAGCGAATGAAGTGCCAAATACGCCGAGAACGGCAATGAGCAAGATCATTGCTGCCGCAAGACCTCGGCCGGCGCCCGCCTTGCGTGCGCCCGATTCGGCATCGCCTTCTGCGGCTGCTGGACGTTTGTCATCGATCACAACGAGACCTTCGGGCCGAAACGCCAAGTCGGGTGTTCGATATACCGGAATACCATGATCCGCCGCCCGACGTATGGTCATCTCATCATTGGTGGACAGAGCGACGGCGAGCTTGGCTTCGCGGGCATAAGCGTTCAAGAGGCGCAAATTGACGTTGTCCCGGAACAGTGTGCATTGATCCGCGAGAGCGAGACACAGTTTGGGCTCCTTGACTTCTTTCACCAAACGCAAAATGCGAATGATATCGTCGTCGGGCATGACCCGCAAAACGCGGCAGGAAGACATGGCAGAACACCCCTAACGGCAATGGTTCTGTCCAAGACGGGAGTCGTCCTAGAATTATCCTAACGCGTCTACGGCATATGATACGTGCAACTGCCCTTGCCCTTGTTGTACGGCTTGCAAGCTCAACGATTTCGGCGTGACATCTCGCTCTCCGGCGAGCAGAGCTTTCGGATCGGCGATGTGCTTAACGTCATCGGCAGTCAACCTGCAGACTTGAGGAGGTGAACGGAAAATTCCTTCCTCCCACGACGTGTTGACACAGAAATGCATCATTCCCGGCAGCGCCGAACCGCCGCCGCTTAAAAACAGGCGAGTCGGCAAAGGTACTTGTGCCGCCAAATCTTGCAGGCACAATTTGAGTCCGTCGTAGTAAATTTTGAGGTCTTCAGCGAGCACTTGCTCGACTTCGGACGCGATATCAGCGTCGAGCACCCCGGCGGCATAATCGAGTTTCAATGCCTCCGCCTCATCAAAATCGAGCCGAAAATGCAGCGCCAAGCTGCGCGTAAACGCCCGCCCTCCCACGGGAAACGATTTGGTAGCCGCAACCGCACGTTCGCGTACGACGGCGATATCCGTTGAACCGCCGCCGATGTCAATGACAACGGCTCCCGCTTCATAGGCTTCTTCGGAGAGCGCTCCCATAGCCACCGCAAATGGTTCCGCAACAGCCGCTTGCAAATGAAGTTTTAGGCGCTCAGTGACGGTGCGCAACGCACCAATGTGCACAAGTGGCGAAAATGTGTGGAAAAGGCTGAGTTCAACATAACTCCCTTGAAATTCAAGCGGGTTTTTGACTCGATAACCGTCGATGCGCACCTCGGTCAAAGCCGTGTCTACGAGTTCAACGTCGAGGTTGGCGAGGCCGGTGCGCTCCGCCAGAATGCGGCGCGCTTCTTCAAGCGCCTTCGCCCGAGCATGCGCGAGCATCTTTTTGAACTCGCTTTCGTTGAGCAGACGATTCGGACGTCGGCGACGAAATTGAGCGGTGATGGTACACCCTTGTACGAATTCACCAGCGATGCCGACAATCGCCCTGGTTGGCCGCACACCCGCCATGAGACAAGCGTCGTCGATCGCTTGCCGACAGCGCTCAACGACGCCCGCAATGCGGCTGATCGCACCTCCTTCCATATCGCCCGCCTGCTGACGAGCCCGTCCGACGCCGAGTACGACCGGCTGCGGCATGGGGGATACGACAACCGCTTTCACATACTCCGTCCCAATGTCGAGTGCCAAACATGCCGATGCCTCACGTTCGTTCTGCCTCCCACGCACCGCCGCCATGGATCAGTCCTCTCCAAGGTAAGCGCGCACGAGTTCCTCAAGCAGTTCATCACGCTCGATTTTTCGCAGGAGGCCACGCACTTCACGCGTGATGTACGCTGGATCCCCAGACAGAAGAAAACCGACGATTTGGTGTACCGGGTCGTACCCCTTTTCTTGCAAAGACCGATGCATTGCTCGCAACACTTGCGCCGCATCCACGGGCTGTGTCACGGCTTGGAACAAACGTGTTTTTTCCATCTCAGCCATCGGCGCTTGGTCACCTCCAGCGGCCGGTGTACTCGTTCACTTCATGCCGTCAGATCCCCAACCTCAAGGCCTCCTGCAAGAACACGAAGAAATGGTGATGTCAGACGCTTTTTACTTCGCTCGCCAACAGCTTTTCGGCTTCAGCCAGCGCTTCAGACAGCCGTTCGGGAGCTTTGCCGCCCGCTTGCGCCATTTCGGCGTGACCTCCACCGCCGCCCTCGATTAAAGGTGCAATGCGGCGGACAATGTCGTTCGCTTTCAGGCCCCTTTCGGCTACGTCCTTGGTTACCATGACGACCAGTTGCGCTTTCCCCGCGCCGGCGCTTCCCAGTACGATGGCCGCACTGCCCAGTCGCTGCCGCAACTGATCGCCCATTTTGCGCAGGGCGTCCATATCGGCGCCTTCGACTTGGGCCGTCAGTACCTTCATGCCGCCGACGTCTCGGGCTTCCTGCACGAGCTCGGCGGTTTGAGCGCTCGAGAGACGGTCTTTGAGCGAAGAAACCTCCCGCTCGAGCGATTTGAGTTGGGCAACCAGGCGCTCAACCTGACGCGGCACCTCCAAAGGCGCGACTTGCAGGCGCCGAGCGGCGAGGTGTAAAGCGTCCTCTTGTTCACGGACGAATCGGTGTGCCTTGTCTCCGGTTACGGCCTCAATGCGGCGCACTCCGGAGGCGACCCCTGTTTCAGCGACGATCTTGAACAGTCCCAAATCACCACTGGAACGCACATGGGTACCGCCGCAGAGTTCTTTGCTGTATTCACCGATGCTGACAACCCGGACGCGATCGCCGTACTTCTCGCCGAAAAGTGCGATGGCTCCGGCTTTGGTTGCTTCCTCAAATGTCGTTTCAGCGGTTGTCACCGGCAAATTTTCCAAAATACGGGCATTCACCCGTTCTTCAATCGCCGCGATTTCTTCGGGCGTCAGCGGTTGAAAATGTGTGAAGTCGAACCGAAGGCGGTCGGGCGCCACCAACGATCCCGCTTGCTTCGCGTGGCTGCCGACGATTTCGTGCAACGCTTTATGCAACAAATGGGTACCCGTATGATTGCGGGCGGTGTCCCATCGGTCTTTTGCATCGACGGTAGCAACTACGGAATCTCCTTCCGACAGCTCACCCGAAACGATCCGGCCCCGATGGAGGATCACACCGTTGCCGACACGCTTCACGTCGCTGATTTGAATGACCCCGTTGCGTCCCGTAATGGTACCGTTGTCGGCGATTTGGCCGCCGCCTTCAGGATAAAACGGCGTCGAGTCGAGAACCACTTCGATTTCCTCGTTGAATTCCGCCGCAACGCGTTCCACACGCTCACCTCGGGCGAGCAATGCAAGCACCTTGGCTTCCGCCTCAGTTTGTTCGTAGCCGAGGAATGTGGTCGCCGGAAGTTCGAGATTCGCCAGCGATGAATCGCTCATGTCTCCGAGGTAGCCCGTCTGCGTCCGGGCAGCCCGTGCCTGGGTGCGCTGGCGTTCCATCGCTGCCTGGAAGCCGGTTTGATCGACGGTGAACCCATGTGCAGCCGCAATTTCCTCGGTCAACTCGAAAGGGAACCCATACGTGTCGTAGAGGCGAAACGCTTCGTCGCCTGGAATTTCGGTTTTGCCTTCGCTTTCGAGCTGATGAATGAGTCGGTTCAACAGATCGATCCCTTGATCCAACGTTTCATGGAACCGCGCCTCTTCAATTGCGATGACCCGCGCGATGGTGTCGAAATCTTCGATGAGCTGCGGATAGGTGCCACCGAGCTGCTTGGCGACCTCTTGGGCCACTTGCGCCAAGAAGGCGTCTTCAATTCCCAACAGGCGGGCGTGACGCGCCGCACGGCGCAGTAAACGCCGCAATACATAACCGCGCCCCTCGTTGCTCGGCAACACCCCGTCCATAATGAGCAAAGCGACGCCGCGCATGTGGTCGGTGATGACACGCAGGCTGACGTCGGTTTCATGGTCTTCGCCGTAGTTGACGCCGGCCGCGTTTGCAATGAAGTCGACAATCGGGCGGATGCTGTCGATTTCAAAAATGCTGCCGACACCCTGCAAAAAGGCCGCGGTTCGCTCAAGCCCCATGCCGGTGTCGATGCCCTTGTTCTTCAAGGGGTGCAGATTGCCCTCGGCGTCTTGGTTGTACTGAATGAAGACGAGGTTCCAGATTTCAAAGAAACGCTCGCAGCGACTGCAGCCCGGCCGGCAGTCCGGCTCCCCGCAGCCGAATGGTTCACCGCGGTCGACGTAAATTTCGGAACATGGACCGCACGGGCCGACACCGATTTCCCAAAAATTATCTTCTCGTCCCAGACGGACGATGCGATCCGCCGGAAGCCCGACTACCCGTGTCCAAATGTCGAAAGCTTCATCGTCTTCGTGATAGATGGTTGCCCATAAATCGTCCGGCGAAAGTTCAAGGTGCTGCGTGACGAATTCCCACGCCCACTCGATGGCCTCTTTCTTAAAATAGTCACCAAAAGAGAAGTTCCCGAGCATCTC
>CALKAQ010000182.1 GCA_937983075.1 uncultured bacterium
CGCCGGATGCGCCGGTCCATGTAATCGAGGAAGCGGACGATGGCGGTTTGTTCGGGGAGGGGTGGAAGTGAGAAGTAGATACACTTGAATTCCTGTGCCCGCAGACTCCATTGGTCTGACGTAATACCATACGACCATCGCTCGGCCTCGGAAGCGAAAAGAGGCGTACGAAGAAGAAAGTGCATGTAGCGAGGCAAGTTTTCGGCGCTTCTTAACCGCAGGACGATGTAAGCCGGGCTCACAATCCCCCGGTAATCTGAGACGCCTACCGCCCCTTGCCAGGCTCGCATCTTGTTGTATACCAAGTCACCCGGTTGAACGAGCTTGTAGTTAGACTTATCCTCGCTTGAGGAATCCTTCTTGGAACCGTCTGCGAGCAAGTCTGTCTGACGCACTACGCCACGTTTGATCGTGACCGACAAGATCTGTTCGTTGGGATGGCGACGATCAATGATCTCGCAAAACACTGAGCGCCCGGGCAACACCTCCCAATGCTCCGGCACCTTTCCCAGCCACTCCACGCCGGAATCTTTGTAGGCCGGATACGGCTCGCCGGTGCGGACGTCAATCTGCCCGGTGACGGCTTGGTGGATGAGGGCCTGCTTGTACTCCTCCAGCAGCTTGATCAGCCGCTGCTTGGCGCGGATGTAGCGCCGGATGCGCCGGTCCATGTAATCGAGGAAGCGGACGATGGCGGTTTGTTCGGAGAGGGGTGGGAGGGGGAACAACATTGCCCCGACGAACGCCCAATCGGCCCGAGGCATTTTGGCACCGTAAGTGGAGCTGTTTACAAAATCAATAGCTGGTGCCGATCGCAGAACCACTTCTAGATAGTGGGGTGCAACAACGGGGTTTGCTCGCAAGACAAAAAACTCACCGACGCAGACGCCACTCTGTTTGGGACGAACAACCTTAGCAAGATATGGTCTGAGCTTTCCAAAAAGAACATCCCCGGCTCGGAAGCGCTTCACTTGACTGTCAAATTGTGCTTCTCCGGACGACACCAACAGTCGACCTGTCCAACTCTCAACGTGCTCTAATGCTATGTAGAGATCCTCATCGCTCTTCGTACTCGTCTGCTCATTAATATGGTCGACTGCCGTCTTAAGCCGCCGCACCTCCCAATGCTCCGGCACCTTTCCCAGCCACTCCACGCCGGAGTCTTTGTACGCGGGGTAGGGCTTCAGCTTCTCGATCATGACGCGGCCTCCCCGTTCTCCATCTGTTTCTCGAATGCCTGCCGCACGAGACCCATCACATAGGGCAGATCATCCAACCTGCTGAGGCCGACTTCGACATCTCCATTGCCCCAGCGCCCGAGGTCGGATACGTCTTTGCACAGGCCGCGCGGATCGTGGACTTCGTGGAATTTCATGTTAAGCGAGAGGCGCAGCCGTTTCTTCTGCGGCACCACGTCTACAAAGTTGGTCTCGGCCTTATAAGCCACGTAGAGCTTAAGAAACTCCTCGGTCACGCAAGGATCGAGCGCCAGCACCTCCTTGCGGAAGGCCTCGAACAGCTCCCTCATCGGTCCGGACAAGAGGTACGGGTGGTCCTCGATGGTGTAGGTCGGCTTGGCGGCAGGTTTCTTCCGATAGCGCTCGAGCACTTCATCCGGCAGAGTAGGTGCCGGCCACACTTCAAGCGCCAGCTTGGCCAGCCGGTCGGCTCGGGCCTGGATCGCCTCCTCGTTCCAAACCTCAACCGCACCCAACCCCTGATTGAGGCGCAGGGGACTCTCGCGAAAGCCACCGGGCATGTCGCGCTTTTCGGGGAAGGGCCGGTCGCTGTACTCGGAGTTGTACCCGGTCAGCGTGAGATTGCCGAGGGTGTGCAGCCACGTCTCCTGGACTTTCTTCCAGTTTGGACCAAGCGCTTTTTGCCATTCGGGCGAAAGGTTCTCGTTCTGCGGCAAGATGTGCTCAATCGTGTACTCATCAACCGGCACAGGCTCCTTGCGGCCGTAGTTTTCGATTCGCCTGAGCCAGTAGGAGCGGCTGCGGAAGTTGTATAGGTCGCGCCTTTTCAGCTCGCGCTCGAACTCTTCGTCGCGCGGAAAGCGCCGGTACGACGGAAGCGACAGAAAGTGTGCCTCGATGCTCTCAAGATAGCGATTCTTATCCAGTGCGCGTCGGAATGTGGCAAAGGTCTTATTGAGCGAGTTCGTTGGAATACTGCAGACCGCGCGGCGAAACACGTACGACTCGACAAGCCGCACGGCGCGGAGCAGGTCCTTTTTCGGCAGCAGACCTTGCCTGTAGTCATCGTAGAGTTCGAGCAAGAACGGCCAGGCGACGTCCACCTTGAGTTCGCGCAGATCACGGAATGCAGCTCCCAGTTCCTTGTCCTGCTCCTGCCCGAGCGCCATGGCACAGTAATAGTTGGCGAAGCGGTGGATATCGGCCACCAAGGCGTCGACGCCTTTCTCTGCCACGTCGGGGCGGCGCGCGTACGCCTTGAAGGTCTCGTAGACGTCCTCTTTTCTTGGAATTTCGCCGATGCGCATCGTCAGATAGTGACGCATGAAGGCGTCAAAGTGGCTGCCGTAGGCTTCCTGACCGAAGGCGCGCTCCATCGGTCGCCAGTAGTCCCTGTAGAGGCGAGTCTGATGTTCGGGCTCGAGCCCCATGAGTATAAAGTTGCGAATGAGGTCCGCCTGAGTGAGGTCGAGGCCCGTTGAGTTCATGCTCTCGAAAATGAGTTGCGGATTATCCTGGCCACGGGTCAGCGCGATATCTACGATGACCAGCTTGGCGAGGCCGTGACAGAGGACGGAGAGATCGTCGCCGAGGGCAGCGACCTGTTCTTTGAAGAACTCGAAATTTTGAGCGACGCGCACCGAATGCTCCGCCGGAAGTTCCTTTTGGCTTACGATGGCGTTCAGGGTGTCGCGGTCGGTCTCGGTAAGGAGCAGCTTGTAGGCTCGGTCACCTTCCTCTAACGGGTTCATCAGGTAGTAGCTGCGAATCTTCTTGGCCGAGAAGCCTTCCACCGGTTCCCGGTCGCCAACGCGCCGCGCCAAGGCTTCGAGCAGGAGCGAAATCGAGGTCAGTCGTTGCTGACCATCGATCACCAGCAGGCGAGATTGGCTCGTGACCTGGTAGATACCGTCCTCGATATAGACAATCGAGCCCACGAAGTGAGCGGCGACATCTTCGCTGGAGCCGGCACGTATGATATCGTCCCAAAGTTGCCGGCACTGGCGCTCGGTCCATGAATATTGTCGCTGGTAAATGGGAATAATGAACTGCGGCGATTTCCTCAAGAAGTCAAGGAATTTCGCTTCGGTGGCCTTCATCGTTGCCCGCCTCCCAAAATCTCTTCCAACAACCCTTTCGACTCTTTCTCCACCGCCAGCAGGTCGGCCCGGATTTCCTCCAGACTGCGGAGAGCCTTGGGCTTGTAGAAGTAGCGGTTAAAGTTGATTTCGTAGCCCACCTTGACGCTTGCCGGATCGTACCAGGCGTCCGGCGCATAGGGCAGGACTTCGCGGCGCAGAAACGTTTCGATGGCTGCGCGTTGATCTTCCGGGCTTGGCAGGTAACCGGGCTGATGGCAGGCCTGGCACTCAAGGAACGGGATTTGCTCGCTGTCGCGCAACTCTTTGTCCGGTTCATACTCCACCACGCGTCGCTTGCCGCCGATGACAACCTCAAACAGCCCGCGCAGCGGGTCGGGCGCCGTGCCGGGCTTGTGGATTTTTTTGATCACCGGCGGTGCGTCGTCGGCACGTTCGCAGGTTTCTTTGAGCTTCTTGATCTCGGCGGCCTTGTAGGCGCGCTCGGGGTCGATACCTTTCAGGCGCAGGGGGCGCTCCACCGTCACTTTCCAATAGCCAAAGGCCGCGTTGGGGAAGATCTTGGACTGCTCGGTCTCCTTGAATTGGAGGAAGGTGTCGAGGACGCGGCGGATGTCCGCTTCGGACAGCTCGCAGTTCTTCTTGCCCAGGTTCTTGCGCAAAGGCGTGTACCACTGCGTGGCGTCAATGAGTTGCACATACCCTTTGCGGTGGTGAGGCTTGCGGTTCGTCAGTACCCAGATATACGTGGCGATGCCGGTGTTGTAAAACATGTTGAGCGGCAGGGCGACAATGGCCTCGAGCCAGTCGTTCTCGATGATCCAGCGGCGGATATTGCTTTCGCCCTGGCCGGCGTCCCCCGTAAACAGCGACGAGCCGTTGTGCACCTCGGCGATGCGACTGCCGAGCGGGGTGTCGTGCTTCATCTTGGAAAGCATGTTCACGAGGAACAGCATCTGGCCGTCGCTGGTGCGGGTGATCAGCGAAAGCTCCTCGCCCCGGTGCTGCACGACAAAGCGGGGATCCTTGATGCCAGTCTTGCCGCCCATCCGTTCCAGGTCACTCTTCCAGCTCTTCCCGTAGGGCGGGTTGGAAAGCATGAAGTCGAAGGTGCGACCGGGGAAGGCGTCGTTGGACAGGGTCGAATGCTCCGGCCCGCCGACGATGTTGTCGGCGGCGTCACCCTCCCCCTTGAGCAAAAGGTCGGCTTTGCAAATGGCGTAGGTCTCGGCGTTGATCTCCTGGCCGAAAAGGTGCACCGAGACTTGTTTGCCCCGCTGGCGGGCCAGTTCGAGCAAGGTCTCTTCAGCGACCGTCAGCATGCCGCCCGTGCCGCAGGCGCCGTCGTAGAGTAGATACGTGCCCGATTCGATCTGATCGGCGATCGGTTCAAAGATAAGCCGGGCCATCAGTTTGACGGCGTCACGGGGCGTCCAGTGCTCGCCGGCCTCCTCGTTGTTCTCCTCATTGAAGCGGCGCACCAACTCCTCGAAGATGGTGCCCATGGCGTGATTGTCGAGGCCGGGCAGCCGGACGGTGCCGTCGCTGTTGAGGACAGGATAAGGACTCAGGTTGATGGACGGATCGAGGAACTTCTCGATGAGCGTGCCCAGGGCGTCGGCTTTGGCCAGACGTGGGATCTGGTTGCGGAATTCAAAGTTGTCGATGATCTCTTGGACATTGGGCGAAAAGCCGTCCAGGTAGTCTCGAAAGTCCGCCTCGAGCTGCTGGCGACTGCCGCGCGCGCGAAGGTCGCGCAATGTGAACTTTGACGTGTTGTAGAAAGCTTGGCCTGCCGCCTGGCGCAGCGCGGCATCCTGATTCACGATGCCCGCCTTATCGAGCGACGCTTTCATGTCGAGCACGGCTTGCTTGGTGGGCTCCAAAACTGCGTCGAGCCGTCGGATCACGGTCATGGGCAGAATTACGTCGCGGTACTTACCGCGCACGTAAAGATCGCGCAATACATCATCGGCGATGCCCCAAATGAAGTTGGTGATCCAGTTCAGTTGAGATGCTTCCATTGGTTGCCTTTTCTCCTTATCTCGCAGTAGCGGGCACGGGCGGCCAGCGCTCGATAAGCACGCCGAAGAAGAGATAACCTTGTCTCGAGGCTTTACACTGGAGCCATTCCAGTCACTATTGTCGAGCAAAACCAGCTCGCATTCTGCTTCCCTCACGCTTTCTCCGACAAAACGCGACAGGTTAACAGTCCGCCCGCGTTCGATCAGGCCCAGCACCCGACAGGACCGCTCCAGATTAACCGTAACAAGGGACGCGCACGCATCCTCGGAAGCGGACGTCTTCCTCCTCCTGAATTGCCACCGTTCAAAAGCTCCCCCATGCCCGCACTTAATTGTTATCGGATCATGCCTCGTCTCGAAGATATAGTTTATATTTCCATGCAATTTATGTCTACATTTTCTCCCACGGTTCTTAATCTGACTCGGAGGCTTGCCGCGACCTGGGTGGCCCGGGAAGAACACCCGTTCCCTCTAAATCCTCCCCTTTAGCGCTCAAAGTACCGAGCGACGTACACCGACTCAAACATGTGTCAAGGCCGGAACGAAATGCCCCAAGACCGTCGGAGCAAAGTTCCCCAAAAACGCCGGTTTGAAAAATCCCCAGCCTCAGTTGTCCTCCTGCATCGGGGCCGGCGGGGGAAAATGACTGAGCACGCCGGCTTTCAGTTTTTCCTTCAGGCGATAGCTCTGGCCACGTCCGAAATGTGGTGTAAATTCTCCTCCTGGTCGGTGAGCCGGTTCTAC